>DAIMKE010000008.1:0-1646 GCA_036721875.1 Bradyrhizobium sp.
GCGCCGTGGTCGGCTCGTCGGCGAGCAGAATCTTCGGCTTGCAGGCCAGCGCCAGCGCGATCATCGCGCGCTGCCGCATGCCGCCGCTCATTTCGTGTGGATAGGCCTCGAGCCGGCGCTTGGCCGATGGTATCCGCACCACCTCCAGCATTTCCAGCGCGCGCGCCATCCCCTCCTTCTGGCTCTTGCCTTCGTGGCGCATCACGCTTTCGGCGATCTGATGGCCGATCGTGTAGACGGGATCGAGCGCCAGCGCGGGCTCCTGGAAGATCATGGAAACGGTCTGGCCGCGAAACGCCGAAAGCTCCTCGTCGTTCATCGCCAGCACGTCGCGGCCCAGAACCTTCACGGTACCCGAAATCTGCGTCCGCTTCTTCGGCAACAGCCGCATCAGCGCCCGCAGCGTCACGCTCTTGCCGGAGCCCGATTCGCCGAGCAGACCGAGCACCTCGCCCTCGCCGAGCGAGAGCGAGATGTCGTTGACGGCATGCACGGTGCGCTCGCCGGTGAAGCGGATGTTGAGGTCGCGGATTTCGACGAGATTGGTCATGCGAGTTTGGGCACCTGCGCGTGATAGTCGGTTGCTCGCTGGAACGCCGCGCCGATGCGCACCAGCCCGGCTTCGTCGAAGGCGCGGCCGATCAACTGCATGCCGACCGGCAAGCCGGCTTTAGTGAAGCCTGCGGGAATCGAGAGCGACGGCAGGCCGAGATAGTTGATCGGACGGGTGAACCTGGTAATCCGCTGGATCACGGCCTCGGCGTCGCGGCTGTTGCCGACATCGCTCTCGGCAATGGTCACCGCCGGCATCGGCGCCACCGGCGCGATTACGGCATCGGTACCGATCACCGCCGCGAGATACGCGGCCAGTGCAGGACCGCGCCAGCGCATCGCCTCGAGATAGGTGACACCCGGAATGGCGAGCCCGTTCTGCAGCCGCATCAATACCTGCGCGCCGTAATCCTGCGGCCGCTCGATCAGCCAGCGCTTGTGGAAGGCGGCGGCTTCGGTGGCGAGCACGATCTGGCAGGCAGCCGTGAGCTGGCGCTGGTCCGGCAATTCGACCTTGACGATCTCGGCGCCCTCTTTCCGGAGGGTAGCGATGGTCTCGTCCAGCACCCGCGCCACCTCGGCATCGAGATCGTCGACATAGAAGGCGGTGGGCACGCCGATCTTCAGCCCCTTGAGCGAGCCCGTGGTCGCGGCCATGTAGTTTGGCACGGGGAGCGTCGCGGTGGTCGGATCCTCGGGATCGGCGCCCGCCATCAAGCCGACTAGCAGGGCGCAGTCTTCGACGGTTTGCGCCAGCGGCCCGACCGTATCCAGCGACTGCGACAACGGCATCGCGCCGGCGCGGCTGATGAGGCCGACGGTGGTCTTGAAGCCGGTGACGCCGCAGAAATGCGCGGGCATCCGGATCGAGCCGCCGGTGTCGGAGCCCAGCGCCGCAAAGGTCAACCGCGCGCCGACCGCCGAGCCGGAGCCGGATGACGAGCCGCCGGTGATGTAATCGACATTCCAGGGATTACGCACCGCGCCGTAGTGAGGGTTATGGCCGGTCGGCCCATAGGCGAACTCGACCATCTGCAACGATCCGAGCCTGACAGTGCCGGCGTCCTTCAGGCGCTGCAGCGCGGTCGAGGTCG
>DAIMKE010000008.1:1690-20024 GCA_036721875.1 Bradyrhizobium sp.
AGCCGCAGGTCACGACCTTGCCGGCGTCGTAATACATGTCCTTATGCGCCAGCGGCACGCCGTGCAGCACGCCGGCAATGTTGCCCTTGGCAAGTGCCGCGTCGGCGGCATCAGCGGCGGCGAGCGCTTCGTCCGCCTCGATCGCCATGAAGGCGTTGACGCGCGGCTGCCATTGCGCGATCCGGTCGAGGCAGGACTGCGTCACCTCGCGCGAGGAGAGTTTCCTGGCCGCGATCGCTTTCGCAACCGCCACCAGCGACATCAGGGCCGGCTCGCTGCTCATGTCGACACCTTCGCGCGCTGCACCAGGAGATAGCTCGCAGGCTCGAGATCCATCGGCAGCGTGCCGGCTACGGCTGCAAAACCGTCGAAGGCCGGGCCGATGGAATTGGCGATGCGCTCGGCGACGTCCTTGTCGGCCGGCACGCCCGCGACTTCGGTCAGTGCCTTGACCTGTTTGGGATCTGGTCTTGTCATGCGGCGCTTGCTCCTTTGGCCGGTGCGCGGCTGTGCCCCGAGCCCGGAATGGCCATGTAGCACGCCGCCTGATGGCCCATTGTATCGAGATCGCTGAGTTTTGGCGTCGCATTTGCGCAGAGCGGCTCCGCAAACGGACAACGGGTGTGAAAACGGCAGCCCGGCGGCGGATCGATCGGATTGGGCGGATCGCCCGAGATCGGCGGCGTCTCGGTGCGCCTGTCCGGATCGGACGACGGCATCGCGGCCAGCAACGCTCGCGTATAGGGATGCGCCGGCGCATCCCAGACCTTGTCGACCGGGCCGAGCTCGACCACTTCGCCGAGATACATCACCAGCACGCGGTCCGAGATGTAGCGCACCACATTGAGGTCGTGGCTGATGAACAAATAGGTAAGGCCGAATTCGCGCTTCAGATCCGCCAGCAGGTTGAGCACCTGGGCCTCGACCGACTTGTCCAGCGCCGACACCGCTTCGTCGAGGATCACCAGCCGCGGTGACAAGGCGAGCGCGCGGGCGATGTTGACGCGCTGGCGCTGGCCGCCTGAAATCTCGTGCGGGTAGCGGTTGGCAAAGGTTTCGGGTCGCAGGCCGACCTTGCCGAGCAGCTCACGCGCCAGCGTGCGCGCTGCCGCGTCCGCCATGCCATGGACCTTGGGGCCGAAAGCAATCGACTCCTCGATGGTCAGGCGCGGGTTGAGCGAGGCGTAGCTGTCCTGGAACACCATCTGCATGCCGCGGCGCAGTTCACGAAGCGAAAGTGCGCGCCCGACCTGCATGCCGTCATAGATGATGTCGCCGGCGTCGCGCGTCATCAGGTGCATCAGGAGGCGCGCGGTGGTCGACTTGCCGCAGCCGGATTCGCCGACGATGCCGACGGTTTCGCCCTTGGCGATGGAGAACGAAACATCATCGACCGCGCGCACGGTCTTGCGGGCGCTGAACAGGTCTCCGCGCACCGGGAAATGCTTGGTCAGGCCAACCACCTGCAGCAGCGGCTGCGCCACGCCGCCGACGTCCGGGACCGGCTCGATGTGCTCGACTGACGGGCTGGTCTCACTCATCGCGTCAGTTCCTGATGTCCATGGCGCTACGCATACCGTCGCTGAGCAGGTTGAAGCAGATCGACACCGCAAAGATCATGACGCCCGGCAGCGCCGCCACCCACGGGTTGACGTAAATCGCAGTGCGCAGCGTATTCAGCATCAGGCCCCATTCCGGCTCCGGCGGCTTGGTGCCGAGGCCGAGGAACGAAAGGCCGGCGGCGAGGATCATCGACACCGAGATCAATCCCGTGGCGTAGACGAAGATCGGTCCCAGCACGTTGCCGAGCATGTGCACGCGCATGATGGTGAACGGACCGGCACCGGAGGCGCGCGCGGCCTCGACGAAATCCATGTTGCGAACGCCGGTCGTGACGCTTTCCGCGACGCGGGTGATCTGCGGTACGAACACGATCGTCAGCGACACGATGGAATTGACGATGCCCGCGCCCAGCGCGCCCGAGATCGCGATCGCCAGCAAGACCGACGGGAAAGCATAAAACACGTCGACCGTGCGCATGATCGCGGTGTTGAGCTTGCCGCCGACATAGCCGGCGACGAGCCCGAGGGACGTGCCGATGATGAAGGCGAGGATGACCGGAAGGATGCCGATGATCAGCGACAGCCGGCCGCCATAGATCAGCCGGGCCAGCATGTCGCGGCCGAGTTCGTCGGTGCCGAGCGGATAGTTCGGCGTGCCGATGTGCCGGAGCCTGCGGATCATCGAACCCTGGTAGGGATCGGCGAGGCCGAGCCACGGCGCGAACAGCGCGGAAAGGAAGATCAGCGCCAGGACGAAGGCGCAGGCCATGGCGACCTTGTCGCGCGCGATGCGACGGCCGACGGTCGCCCAATAGCCCCGCGCCTTGGTAACGGGCGCGGCCTGAAGTGCGGTATCCGACATCACAGCCATGATCAGCCCCGCTTGATGCGCGGATCGATCGCCGCTTGCAAGATATCGACCAGCAGATTGAGGAACACGAAGAACAGCGCCAGGATCAGGATCGTGCCCTGCAGCAGCGGCAGGTCGCGCTGGAAGATCGCCGAATTGAGCAGGAGGCCGGAACCGGGCCACGAGAACACGGTCTCGATCAGGATCGAGCCGCCGAGCATATAGCCGAGCTGCAGGCCCATTACCGCGAGCGCGGTCGGCGCGGCGTTCTTGATGACGTGCTTGAACACGTCGAGTTCACGCAGGCCCTTGGCGCGCAGCGCCTCGACGAAATCCTGCGAGAGAATGTCACCGGTCAGCGCCCGCACGGTGCGGGTGACGATGCCCATCGGGATTACCGATGTAGTGATCGCCGGCAGCACGAGATATTTCATGTGCTCCCAGTCCCAGCCCCACGCGCCGGAGCCGCCGGGACCGGCGCCGACCGCAGGCAGCCAGTTGAGCTGCACCGAGAAGATGATGACCATCACCATGCCGAGCCAGTAGTGCGGCACCGAGACGCCGGCGATCGCGATCGAGGTCGCGACCTTGTCGACCCAGGTATCGCGGAAGTAGCCGGCTATCAGGCCGAACAGCAGCCCGAGCGTGAAGCCGATCAGTGCGGCGGCAATCGCAAGCGTCACGGTATTGCTGACCGCGCGCAGAACTTCCGTCAGCACCGGGCGGCCGGTGGCGATGGAATTGCCGAGGTCGCCGTGGAGCGCCCGCCACATCCAGAGGCCGAACTGAACCGGCAGCGGCCGGTCGAAGCCGTAGGCCGTGCGCATCTGCGCGGCGAGCTCCTGCGATGCATCCGCCGGCAGCACGGCAACCAGGGGATCGCCGGGCGTGATGTGCACCAGCAGGAAGCACACCAGCGCCACGCTGAGCACGATCGGGATCACATAGACGATACGTCGGGCGATGTAGACGAGCACGGGCTACTCTCTTCTTCCCTTCCCCCCTTGTGGGAGAAAGTACGTTTGTGAAGCAAACTCTATACCGTCATGGCCGGGCCTGACCCGGCCATCCACGTCTTGGCCGCGCGCACAGAAGTAAGACGTGGATGCCCGGGTCATCTAGCGCGAAACGCGCTTCGCGCTTCTGCCCGGGCATGACGAAGATAGAGCAAGCCCTACGGCGCCATCGTCACCGGCGAGAAGTCGACGAACCAGCTCTTCGGCTGCACGAAGCCCTTGACCTTCGGGCTCATGGCGCGCGGCGAGACGTCGTGAGCGACGTAGAGAAACGCCGCATCGTCGACCGAAGCCGCGTGCAGTTCGGCCAGCGCCGCGTCACGCGCGGCGGGGTCGAAGGTCTGGCGCGCCTTCGTTACCAGTTCGTCGAACTTGGGATTGTTGATGAACCCCCAATTGTTCGAGACCGGAGGCGCCATCGACGACTGCAGGAAGCGCACCAGCGCGAAGAACGGGTCCATCGCCGCGTAGGTGACGTTGGTCGCGTTGGCTCCGTTGGCGGTCGGATCCTTGGCGCCGCGGCGCCAGTTGGTGAACAGCGTGTTCCACTCGATGACGTCGAGCTGAACGTCGAAGTAGCATTCGGCCAGCGCCTGCTGCAGATATTCGTTCATCGGCAGAGGCTGCATCTGGCCCGATCCCGACGCCGACGTCTGCGTCTTCACCTTCAGCTTCTTGCTCGGGCCGTAGCCCGCTTCCTGCATCAGCTTCTGCGCGGCCTTCAGGTCATACTTGATCTCGAAGGTCGGCTTGCCGCGCCAGGGGTGGCCGGGCTCGAACGTCCCGGTTGCCGGCACCATCAGGCCGGCGAGCAGGCCGTCCTTGAGACCTTCGCGATCGATGCAGAGATTGGCGGCCTTGCGGACACGGATGTCGTTCCACGGCGAGCCTTCGATGCGCGAGAACTGCCACGGCCAGACATGCGGCGACTCGTTGGCCTGCAACTGGAAGCCGCGCTGCTTGATCTCCTTGACCGCGTCGGGCGCCGGCGCCTCGACCCAGTCGACCTGGCCAGAGAGCAACGCTGCGGTGCGCGCGTTGGCTTCCGGCATCGGCAGCAGCACCATCTTGTCGACCTTCGGCACGCGGGCCTTGTCCCAATAGCCGTCGTTCTTGACCAGTTCGAGCCGTTCGCGCGGCGTGAACTTCGACATCTTCCACGGGCCGGTACCGGAGGCGTCCCTCGCGAACGCCGCCCAGGCGGCCTGCGATTTCGCCTTGGCGTCCGCGCCTTCGGCCTTATCAAAGAACGCCTGCCACTTCGTCGGGCTGGCCATGAACAAATTGGTCAGGTTGATCGGCAGGAAGCTATCCGGCTCCTTGGTGGTCAGTTCCACCGTCATGTCGTCGATCTTCCTGGCCGAGGCCAGCGTCGGCATGCGCGAGGCGGTGACGCCGACCTGGCTGGCGTCGAACTGCGGCGCATCCTGCTTCAACACCTTGTCGACGTTCCAGACCACGGCATCGGCATTGAACGGCGAGCCGTCATGGAATTTGACGCCGGGACGCAGCTTGAAGGTCCACTTCTTCTTGTCGGCGTCGTCGACCTTCCATTCGGTCGCGAGCGCGGGAATCATCACGCTCGGCTTGGTGGCCGACGAGAGGTCCCATGCCGTCAGCCCGTCATACATGGTGAGGCCGGTGAAGCGGTTGCCCTCAAAGCCCTGGTCAGGCTGGCCGAGGGTGCGCGGAATATCCGCCGCCGTCATGCCGATCCGCAGCACCGTTTCGGCCCTCGCAAGTTGCGGCAGCCCGACCACCAGCGCTGTCGCCAGCAGCCACGCGGTCGCTGTCTTCTTCGGTTTCTCATTACGCATATGCAGCAATCCCTTCTCGACTTGGGTGACTAATTCTTATGCAACTGTATGCAACGCTTGTGCCAAGGAAGCCGCGCGCGCGGGGGCGTTTAGCCGCACAACTCACCGTGAGCTCACGTGGAGGCACTACTTCCATGCTCCTTCTGGCACCAAGCTTGCATTTTCGGCTCCGAACCCCGCCCACCGGAGCTTAATTCATGTGCATCCGAAATTCGATGCTTCTTGCTGCCACAGCGATCACCCTCGGACTTTCCATCGGCATGCATACAATCCCGGCACAGGCCGAGACCGTTGTGCGCTACGGCATCTCGATGGCGGACATTCCGCTGACCACCGGCCAGCCCGACCGCGGCGCCGGCGCCTATCAGTTCTCAGCCTATACGATCTACGATCCGCTGGTCGCTTGGGAGATGGACGTCGCCGACCGGCCGGGCAAGCTGGTGCCGGGCCTCGCCACCGAGTGGAAAGTCGACGACGCCGACAAGAAGAAGTGGCGTTTCGCCCTGCGCCAGGGCGTCAAGTTCCACGACGGCAGCGACTTCAATGCCGACGCGGTGATCTGGAACCTGGACAAGGTGCTCAATGAAAAGGCACCGCAATTCGACAAGCGCCAGAGCGCGCAGGTGAAAACCCGCCTGCCGTCGGTGGCGAGCTACGCCAAGGTCGACGACAAGACCATCGAGATCACTACCAAGGCAGTCGATTCCTTCTTCCCCTACCAGATGCTCTGGTTCCTGGTCTCCAGCCCCGCGCAATATGAAAAGCTCGGCAAGGACTGGGACAAGTTCGCCAGCCAACCCTCCGGCACCGGACCGTTCAAGCTGACCAAGCTGGTCCCGCGCGAACTCGCCGAACTCTCCAAGAACGCCGGCTATTGGGACAAGAAGCGGCTTCCGAAGGCCGACAAGATCGTGCTGATTCCGATGCCGGAGGCGCTGACCCGCACCAACGCGCTGCTGGCTGGCCAGGTCGATTTGATCGAGACGCCGGCGCCCGATGCGGTGCCGCAGCTCAAATCCGCCGGCATGAAGATCATCGACAACGTCACGCCGCATGTCTGGAATTATCATCTGAGCGTGCTGCCCGGTTCGCCCTGGACCGACATCCGCCTGCGCAAGGCGCTCAATCTCGCGATCGACCGTGAGGCCGTGGTGGGCCTGATGAACGGGCTGGCCAAACCCGCCAAGGGCCAGGTCGACCCGTCGAGCCCGTGGTTCGGCAAACCCTCGTTCGAGCTGAAATACGATGTCGCCGCGGCGAAGAAGCTGGTCCAGGAGGCCGGCTACTCCAAGGAGAAGCCGCTGAAGACGACCTTCGTCATCGCGCAGGGCGGTACCGGGCAGATGCTGTCGCTGCCGATGAACGAATTCCTGCAGCAGAGCTTCAAGGAAATCGGCATCGAGATCGACTTCAAGGTGGTCGAACTCGAGACGCTTTATACGGCATGGCGCAAGGGCGCGGCGGACGAGATGAACGCCAACATCACGTCCAACAATATCGCCTATGTCACCTCAGATCCCCTGTACGCCATCGTGCGTTTCTTCCACTCCGGCCAGATCGCACCCGTCGGCGTCAACTGGGGCGGCTACAAGAACCCGAAGGTCGATGCGCTGATCGACGAGGCCAAGCAGAACTTCGATGTCGCCAGGCAGGACGAACTGCTGGCGCAGGCCCACGCCCAGATCGTCGACGACGCCACGCTGGTGTGGGTGGTGCACGACACCAACCCGCACGCGCTGTCGCCGAAGGTGAAGAAGTTCGTGCAGGCCCAGCACTGGTTTCAGGATCTGACGCAGATCGGGCTGGAGTAGCCGAATAGTTTGTAGGATGGGTAGAGCGAAGCGAAACCCATCACGCTTCCGCGCAAAGATTTGATGGGTTTCGCTGCGCTCTACCCATCCTACCTTCTTGCTGTCATTGCCGAGCTTGACCCGGCAATCCATCCCTTCGCAAGACTCTTCCGAGGTTTGATGGATGCGCGGGTCAAGCCCGCGCATGACGCGTTACCGCGTCACTTCGTCAGCAGCGCGAAGGCGCCGTTCCAGTCTTGCGGCGGCGGGTTCTCGATGTAGCCGCGGATCCGCGCCTCGTACAATCGGTAGAGCAGCTCCAGCGAATTCGCCTCGTCGGTCTTGCGGCCGCGGGCGATGGCAGCCAGCGCGCCGTCCCAGTCGCGGGCACGATAGCAGGCAAGCATCTCGATGGTCAGGTTGCGAAGCCGCTGGAAGCGGCCGGACTGCGCGGTGTCCTCGCGGCCGGCGATGGCGTAGATCACCTCCGGCTCCTTCTTGCCTTTCACCATGATGAAGTCGAGTTCGAGAATCGCGAACTTCTCCTTGACCGCGAGCGCGGTCCGGGAGCCGACAATGATCGGAAAGCCATATTCCTTCGACTGCCCTTCCAGCCGCGAGGCCAGGTTGACGCTGTCGCCGAACACCGAGTAGTTGAACTTGAGATCGGATCCCATGTTGCCGACCACGCAGATGCCGGTATTGAGCCCGATGCCGGCGTTGAGCGGAATGAACGGCCGCCCCTCTTCCTTTGCCTCCTGCTCGCGCGCCTGATTGAGCTCATCGATGCGCTCCAGCATGTCGAGCGCCGCATCGCAGGCATTGAGTTCGTGGCCCTTGTCGTCGAGCGGCGCGTTCCAGAACGCCATGATGGCGTCGCCCATGTATTTGTCGATATAGCCCTTGCGCGCGAGGATCGCGTTGGTGAGCGGCGTCAGGAAGCGATTCATCAGCGCGGTGAGGCCCTGCGGGTCGTTCTTGTAGGTCTCCGAGATCGAGGTGAAGCCGCGCATGTCGGAGAACATGATGGTCATCTCGCGCTCCTCGCCGCCCAGCACCAACCTTTCCGGCGACTGCGCCAGTTGTTCGACCAGCACCGGCGACATGTATTGCGCAAAGGCGCCACGGATCTGCTTGCGCTGCTGCTGCTCCCGAACAAAACTCGAAAAGATCAGCGTGAGATAGATCGCCGTCGTCGACAACAGCGGATAGGTGAAATCGATCAGCAGACGGTGCTGCGCGTAGAAATACGCAGACGTTCCGATCAACGCGGTCGCAAACGCCGCCCCCAGGGCAACCAGCGTGACCGGACCGAACAGTGGCGCAAACGCAATCACGAGCAGCCCGAACAGAAGCGCGGTCGCGAACTCGACGACGATGCCGTAGATCGGCGCCGAGATTACCTCGCCGGACAAGGTGGTCTCGAGCACCTGGGCATGGATTTCCACACCCGGCATGGCGCGCGATACCGGCGTGGTCTTGATGTCATTGAGGCCGACCGCCGAGGTGCCGATCAAAACCAGCTTGCCGGCGATCATGTCGGGCGCGACGTTCTTCTCCAGCACGTTGATCGCGGGGACATAGATCGAGGCATCGTTGCGGGCATAGTGTACCCAGATCTGGCCATTATGATCGGTCGGAATCTGCACGCCCTTGATGCCGAGGCTCTTGATGCCGCCTTGCTCGGCCTTGATCAGGATCGTGCCCGACCCGGTGGCCACGCGCAGCATCTCGAAGGTAAGTGAGGGCATGGTCTGGCCCTGCGCCAGCATGATCATGGGCACCCGCCGCACGATGCCGTCGCGCTCGGGCTTTATCGTGAACAGGCCGCGTCCGGCAGCCGCATGCTCCAGCACCGGCACGTTGCGCAACAGGCCGGGGAAATCGAACATGAAGCGCTGCGGCTCCTCGCCCAGCATCGCAAGCCCGGTGACCGGCAGCGTCTTGTCGAGTGGAGCGACTTCCTCCGGCAGCCCGGATTCGCCGAGCACGACGCGGGAAGCCCTGATGGCGTCGGCAAAGATCTCATCGTTGCTCGGCAATGCGCGCAGCCTGGCGCGGGTTTCCTCGTCGAGATTGCGGAACGTATCGGCCGCAAAGGCGGGGTTGAGACGGTCGGGCTCCGAGAACACCGCGTCGAATGCGATCACGACCGCGCCGAGCCGGGTCAGTTCGGTGACGAGATCCGCGATCCGGGTGCGCGGCCATGGCCACTGCCCGAGCTTTTCCAGGCTCTTGTCGTCGATGTCGACGATGGTGACCGGCCTTTGCGTCTTCTGGCGGGGATCGACCCGCTGGAAAGCGTCAAAGGTCCTGACGCGAATTTCCTCGACCGGCGCCGGATCGGCAACGCGCAATGCGGCAAAGCCGACCAAAAGCGCGATGCACAGCAGCCGGTCATAGCCGATGCGCCGCTTGAACCACCTTGGCAGAACTCGAAATCGCTTCATGGCAGCGATTGTTCGCCCAACTGGCGACGCCAGACAAGCCGGAAGATGGCATCGGCATCGCGAAGTTAGCGCGGTTGACGAAGCGTTAGATTACTGAATGCGGCGTCACGATGAAATCGCCGGCATGCAGGCTGGCGAGCGCGACGTTCCTGAGGGTGATGGTGTCGCCGCTATCGAGCGAGATCAGCGTATCGGCGCCGGACGTCGTGGCATGGTTGCCAAGCCAGGTACCGATATTGGAGCTATCCACGAACGAGAACGCCCGGAGATCGATATGATCCTCTCCCGGCTTGAAATCCGTGATCGTATCGGCGCTCGGGCTGGCTTCCGGCGCGAACACGAATTGATCGGCGCTCGCGCCGCCGGTCAGCGTATCGGCATGACCGGTGGCGAAAATGACGTCCTCGCCGGCTGTGCCGGGTTCCGAGCCACCCTGGCTGAAGATGAAATGGACCTGATCGCCAGGACCGAGACTGTCGGCGCCGTTGTCGCGTTCGGTGACGGTGAAGGCGTCGGTTTCGATCACCGGCTCTGCCGCGCTCATGATCGATGCATTGGCGCCACCGACGAGCGTGATGGTCAGCGGCTGGCTTCCGCTATGGCCATGACCATCGCTGACCTCAGCGACGAAATTGATCTTCAGCACATCGCCTGCATGAAGGAAGTCGAGATTGGCGTTGATGGGATCATACGTCCACTGCAGGACAACCGTTCCGCCGTTGCTCAGCATGCTGTCGAAGGTCACGTTGCCGGCATTCAACAGCCCCGAGATGTCGATGCCGCCCGGCATCGTCGATGAACCATTATATTCGATCGTGGCGTTGCCGGCGACGAAAGCCGTCAATGTGTCGCCGATATCGGCATCGTGAACCGTCAGCGTACCCGTGACCGGCTCGAGCGTCGGCGGCGGAATGTAACCGGCGGAAATGTTTTCGATCTCGAATGCGTTCGAGGCGCTGCTGAGCTCGACCCTGTTGAACGAATGCAGCCCCAGGAATTCCACGTATCCGTTCGAGGCAAATGAGCCCTGGTTGCCGTTCGACAGCAGCGGGCTGATATCGGCGCCGGTATAGGAGGCAACGAGCGTCGTTCCGTCGTAGAACTTGATGGAATTGTAGGAATCGACCGAGCCCCAATACAGCCCGAAGACGTTCTTCGCCGACGTAAAGGTGATGGTCTCGGTGGCGTTGCCGCCGATGCTCAAGTACTTCGTCGTATCCTGGTGCCCCGGCGCCGGGCCAACATACGGGGCCGCCGTAACCGAGGAGGAACCGCTGACGATTCCTGCGTTTCCCGACGCCGAGAAATCGGCGCCGAGCGCATCGCTGTGGAAATTGCCCAAGCCGGCGCCGTTGTTCGACGACGAACCCGCCGTTTGGCCATCGAACGTCTCCGTGCTCATGCCGAGCGCGTTCACGGTCACGCCCGCGGCAAGCACATGCGGCGATGCCGGCGCGGCCACCACGATGATCTGCGCGGGGGGATCGACCTCGCCCACGATCGACGGGGTATCGTTGGCGCCCTTCACGTCGACCGTCAGCACGGCGGTGCCGACCGCGCCGTGGACATCGGTGGTCTGCACCGTGAAGGTGTCGATGTAGCTGCCGCCTTGCAGTGCATTGATCGCGGCGGGGTTCGGAACATAGGTATAGGTGCCGTCGGCGTTCACGGTCAGCGAGCCGTAGAGGCCGGCGACGGCGGTATTCACCGCGCTGGACCCGTCGAGCACGGCGTACTTCAGCGTCGCCGTCTCGCCGTGGTCTGCATCGCTGCCGTCCAGCGTACCGATGATATCGGCGAAACTGTCGTTCGCCGCGGTGTCCGCAAGTTTGCCCGCCAGCTCCGCTGCGAGTGTCGGGGCGTCGTTGGAGCCGGTCACGGTGACCACGACGTCCTGCGACGTGAACCCGCCGTGATGATCGTCGATCTGCACCGTGTAAGCCAGTGTGACGATGTCGCCATCAGCGAGATAGTCGAAATAATGATCCGGGGCCGAGAACGACCAAGCCTGCGAACCGGCGATCTGATCGGTGGAATCGACCAGGTCGCCCAGCGTCAGCCAGCCGAGCTGGGTGTCGTGGTCGACCAGTCCCGTCATCACGCCGGATGCCGTCACGCCGTTGACCGTGACCTCGTGCGCGTCGGTGAGATCGGCATCGGCGAACGTGATCGAACCGCTCGCCGTATCCGCCTGGTCCGAACCATGCGCGCCGGCGATCTCGACGATGGCAGCCGTCAGTTCGCCGCTGGTAACCTCGATAGCGTCGTTGCTGCCGGTCACCGTAATCGTGAGCGGTTTGGTGACGACCCCGCCATGGCCGTCATCGACCGTCGCGGTATAGGTCAGCGTCAGGACTTCGCCTTCGGCCAGGAAATCGAACGCGCTGTCGGGGACGCTGTAGCTCCAGCTTGCCGAGCCGTTGTTGGCGTTGCCGCCGGCCTGCGTCACCGTCAGCGGAGCCTGCACCGCGGCAATTGCCGCGAGTTGCGCCGCAGTCAGCGAATTCGCGAGATTATTCACAGCCGGCTCGAAAGTGAACGAGGTGAACGCCGCGCTCGCCACCGGACGGTCCGTCAGGTCGACGTCGGTGAAGGTGATGGTGCCGGACGCCGCATCATGTGTATTCGAGCCGGTCTCGTTCGACAGTTCGGCCAAGACCGCGCTCGTCGCGTCGATGGTCGGAACGTCATTCGTCCCGACGACCACGACGTCGCCGCCGCGGATCGACACGGTGATCGTCGTCGAGACGACGCCGCCGCGACCGTCATCGACCTGCGCGACGTAGTTGAGGTTCAACGTCTCGCCTTCGGCGATGAAGTCGAATTCGCTGTCGGCAATGCTGTAGGTCCAGGTCGCGGTACCGTTATGCGAGTTACCGGCCCCCTGCACCACGGTCAACGGAACCTGCACGGCCTGGATCGCCGCCCGTTGCTGCGGCGTCAGCGTCTCCGTGACGTCATTGCCTTCCGCGTCGTAATAGCGGAACGGATCGGTGGTCGAGATACCAGCGGTGACGACCGGACGGTCGGTCAAATCGGGGTCGGCGAAAGTGACGGTACCGGTGACGGTGTCGACTTCCGTATTGCCGGTCCCGATCAGTTCGGTGATTTCGCCGCCGCTCGCGGAGATTGTCGGCTTGTCGTTGGTGCCGGTGATCACGATCGTGAACGGTACGAAGGCCGTCTCGTTGTTCGGCGCATAATTGTTGTCGACCCGCGCCAGATAGGTCAGCGTCAGCGTTTCGCCTGCGGCCAGGAAGTCGAACGCGCCGTCGGCGACCGCGTAGGTCCAGGTCGCCGTACCGAAATTCTTGCCGTTGGGATCCTGCACCACGGTCAGCGGCACTTCGACCGCAATGATCGCCGCCAGTTGCTCCGCCGTCAACGTCGCGGTGACGTCCGACTGCTGCGCATTCGTGTAGGTAAAGGATGAGAACTGGGCACTCACGGTCGGCGTGTCGCCGACGTTGAGGTCGTTGTAACTGACAGCGCCGGAGATGCTGGCGAGCGTGGGGCTCGCGGTCACGTTGATCTGCTCGGCGACGGCGCCGCCTTGCGCGTCAGCCTGCGGCGGCCCGGGAATGTGCACGAGCCTGTCGACAGGTGCCGGAGGCGGCGCCGGGGGCGGTCCGCCTGGGACATTGACCAACTGAATCGATACCGGAATGAACTCGCCGCTGGCGATCTTGACGAAAAAGTTCTCGGGAACGATGGAGTCGGTGAAATTGGTCGTCAGCTTGGTATTGGGATTGTTGAGGTCGCTGAACTTCAGCGAGAAAACGTCGGTGATGATCTTCTGCGCATCGGGCGACAGTTGCACCGACGACTGGACGCTGACCCCGCCCTGGCCGTTGATGATGGTCTGCGTGCCGGCCCGATTGACCGTCGCGATCGGCGTCAGCGTCGTCTTGTCGAACAGGATATAGGAGCCGGTGGTGCCGTCCGGCTGGACCAGCACCTGGGATTTGGCGGGTGGCGCGCCACCCTGCCCCGGCACTTCGAAGTCGATCTCGACCAGCACTGCGGTGCCGCGGATGCCCATAGTCGCGACCGGCGTGTCGACCTTCATGTCGCCTTTCTTGGCGGTGGCGCCGGCGACGAAGGAGATCGTGCCAGCCACCAGGCTGAGCAGCGATTTGTTGTCCGACCCGTTGGGGTCGTAGACCATCTCGTTCAGCACCATCTTGGCATTCGACGCGAGGCCGAACACGGTGCCGTCGATGAAGGTGATGCCGAGCGTCGAATCCGATCCCGACTGGACCACGTCGCCCTTGTTGACGGTGTCGCCCTGGTTCAGGATGATCGACACACCATTGCGGATCGCGGTCGCGTTGCCGTTCAGCTTGGTGACGTGGCCGATCACCTGGGCCACGGCGGGATCCCCGCCGGCCTGAGCATACTGGGTGTGTCCAGTCAGCGCGTTGACGATGTCGCCGGTGAGATGGGCGCCATCGGGAGACGCCAGCGGCGCCCGCTTCTCGCCCTTGAAATAGTCATGCAGGACGATTTCGCGGTCCTGGGCGGACAGGATCAGGTCGACGCCCGACCGCTTGAAGTCGCCGTTAAAGAGCAGATTGGCATCGGGAACGATAATGGCGTCGGACGGCGCACGCGTCGAAACGCTGCCGACCTGGAAATTTCCAATGGGTTGCGAGCCCGGGCCGTCCGTCAGCAGATCGGTAAATTTGCCGGCCAAGCTCAAATGGGCACCATTGCCGATAAGGTTAATAATTAAAGAATATTCGGAGGTCTAAACTTGCATATCACTAGATAGCCAATTGCGGAACCCATCTATATGGGGCGCAACTTGCCGGGCCGAGCCCTTAGTCGTCAATTTCCGGGGGATTCTTCAGAACACTGGAAGTATTACTTGCCATTGCCGCAACAAAAATTTCGGCCATTTGAGCTTGATCCAACACTACCCTATGTATTCAGAGTATAAAAATTAGAACTTTTATTTACCTCGTCTTCGTTAGCATTGAACAAGCCGACCGGATGTCGCTTTCGAGGCAAAAACTACAAACCAACGAACAAATCGCGCAATTCTGATGCGAATTAGCCACGTTAATTGGAAATCAACGATAAGGCAGCCTTAAAGCAGACGCCAGCCCGCCCGCGGCCTCAAACCTGAATAGTGTCGATAAACTTTTCGACAGAATGGCAACCCAAATTTGATGCTGTTTTGCCCTTTTCCGCTGCAACGGCAGGGCTTTAAGCCGATCAAAAGCCCCCCTGACCATCCTGCCCCCACGAAGTGATCCGGTCACGAGCAGGGAGTAAACCTGCCGATGCCCGGACAAGGGGCGTCAAATGGTCTTGTCAGTGCTTTTGCGTGCTTGGCGCGCGGGCATCGTCGCGTGCGGCGTGGCGTGGTTCGGTTCGGCCGATTCACGCGCGGAAACCCCTGTACTGTCGGCTTCGATAGAATTGATGGCGCGATCGCCCGAGCCGTTTGGGATAGCGGCGTCCTCCCTCACGGCCGGCGGCCTGCGCGACAAATGGCTCGGCGTGCTGCACCGCCTCGACGACGAAATGGTGCAGCTCGCGCTGTGCGAAGGCGACCGCGAACGCTGCGTGTCTCCGGCCGCACTGAAATTCCTCGACATTGTCGACGCCGCGAAACTCCGCGACGGCCGCGCCCGACTCGGCGAGATCAACCGCGCGATCAATCTCGCCATCCGTCCGATGAGCGACCTTGCCCGGCATGGCCGCATCGACGTCTGGACGTCGCCGCTTGCGACGCTCGGCAGCGCCAGCGGCGACTGCGAAGATTACGCAATCGCGAAGTTCGTGGCGTTGCGCCGCGCCGGCATCGCGCCCGAAGACCTGCGGATCGTGGTGCTGCACGACACCATCCACGGCGACAACCATGCCGTCGCCGCCGCACGGCTGGATGGCCGCTGGCTGATGCTCGACAACCGCCGCATGGCGATGGTCGAGGATTCCAGGGTGAGGCACTATCGGCCGACATTCGTGATCGACCAGCACGGCGTGATGCGATACACGGACGCCCCGGTGCTCGCCGACGCCTCAGGCCGGATCTCAGCGCCGGTGATCGTGAGCACGCTCGCCAGTTTTGGTTCTGCCAGCTTCGCGACGCCCGGCCTCTGAACTTGCCGAGCCACAAGTGACTGACGCACCTTCGCAGCGCGGCTGATAACGCGAAGGCCCACAACAAGCTGCGTTCATCTTCCTGATGTTGCTTTGTGTTATGCCGATGGTGCGGTGCAGCCAGGATATGCACGGCATTACGTTTGACGAAAACCTGACGACACACTCTTTTCGCTTTCACTGCCCGCTTTGATTGACGTCTTCCTTCTCACCGGCATACCATCCCGTCAGATCCGCTAGAGATCATTGGGAGGGATGAGATGACACGTTTGCCGCGCGTTGATTCCGCTTGCCGTTTTTTTCCCGAGATTGCCGTTGTTCCACCACGCGCCGCGCGATTAGCGCAGGCCGCCATAGCGATCGGGCTCGGCCTGACGCTATCGTGCGGCGGCGCGCTGGCGCAGAACGCCGCCAAGGGATCGCCCGATCACATCAAGGCCGTCACCTCGGCGGTCGATGGCGCGTCGATCAAGGCCAACACCGCGACGTCGAACGACTGGCCGACCATCGGCCTCGATTATGCCGAAACCCGTTTCAGCAAGCTCAACAAGATCAATGCCGACAACGTCAAGCAGCTCGGGTTGGTGTGGAGCTATCCGCTGGAGTCCTCCCGCGGCGTCGAGGCGACGCCCGTTGTGGTCGACGGCATCATGTATCAGACCGCGTCATGGAGCGTGGTGCACGCCATTGACGCCCGCACTGGCAAGCAGCTCTGGACGTACGATCCGAAGATCGATCGCGAGAAGGGCTACAAGGGCTGCTGCGACGTCGTCAATCGTGGCGTCGCGCTCTGGAAAGGCAAGGTTTTCGTCGGCGCCTATGACGGCCGGCTGATCGCGCTCGACGCGGTTACCGGCAAGGTGGTCTGGGAAAAGGACACCGTTGTCAGCAAGGAGCACTCCTACACCATCACCGGCGCGCCGCGTGTGTTCAACGGCAAGGTGGTGATCGGCAATGGCGGCGCCGAATACGGCGCACGCGGCTATGTCACCGCCTACGATGCGGAGACCGGCAACCAGGCCTGGCGCTGGTTCACCGTGCCCGGCGACCCATCGAAGCCGTTCGAGGATGAATCGATGGCGGCCGCGGCCAAGACCTGGGATCCCGCCGGCAAATACTGGATCAACGGCGGCGGCGGCACGGCGTGGGACACCATCACATTCGATCCCGACCTGAACCTCGTCTATATCGGCACCGGCAACGGCTCGCCGTGGAACCAGAAAATCCGCAGTCCGTCCGGCGGCGACAATCTCTATCTGTCTTCGATCGTAGCACTGAACGCGGACACCGGAAAATACGCCTGGCACTATCAGGAGACCCCCGGCGATCACTGGGACTACACCGCCACCCAGCCGATGATCCTGGCCGACATCACCATCGACGGCGCACCGCGCAAGGTGATCCTGCATGCGCCGAAGAACGGCTTCTTCTTCGTCATCGACCGCACCAACGGCAAGTTCATCTCGGCGAAGAACTTCGTCGATGTGAACTGGGCGACCGGCTACGACGCCAACGGCCGGCCGATCGAGGTCAAGCAAGCGCGCGAAGACGCTGCCTATGACAGCATTCCCGGCCCGTTCGGGGCCCACAACTGGCATCCGATGTCTTTCAATCCGCAGACCGGACTGGTGTACCTGCCGGCACAGGGCGTGCCGCTCAACCTCACGCCGGAAAAAGCCCTGACCCACAACGCGGCGACACCCGGGAAATTCGCCGCTGCGGCCGGCTGGAACGTCGGCTTCGTGCTGAACGGCGAGCCGCCGAAGAACCCGGCGTTCGGCCGGTTGCTGGCGTGGGATCCGGTCAAGCAGAAGGAGGCCTGGCGCGTCGAGCACGTGGCGCCATGGAATGGCGGCACACTCACGACGGCTGGCAACCTGGTGTTCCAGGGCACAGCGGACGGCCGTTTCGTCGCCTACAATGCCACTACAGGCGAAAAGCTCTGGGAGTCGCCGACCGGATCCGGCGTGGTCGCTGCCGCCGCCACCTACATGCTCGATGGCCAGCAGTATGTTTCGATCGCCGTCGGCTGGGGCGGGGTGTTCGGAATTTCGCAGCGCGCCACCGAGTTGCAAAGCCCAGGCACGGTCTACACGTTTGCAGTTGGCGGCAAGGCACCGCTGCCGGCCTTCGTGAAGTACCAGACCGAAGGGCTGCTGAAGGGCGTGAAATACGATCCCAAAGACGTCCCTGAAGGCACCGCGATCTACGTCGCCGCCTGCGCGCAATGCCATGGCGTGCCCGGCGTCGACAAGGGTGGCAACGTCAGGAACCTCGGCTACGTTCCGACCGAGACAATCGCCAACCTGAAGGACTTCGTGTTCAAGGGCCCGTTCCGCGATCAAGGCATGCCTGATTTCACCGGCAAGCTGACCGAAGCCGACGTGGTGAAGATCCAAGCCTTCATCCAGGGCACGGCCGACGCGATCCGACCGAAGTAGTAACAACTGCCATTCCGGGATGGTGCGCAAACACCAGACCACAGGTGCGCAATTTGCGCACCTGGGAATCTCGAGATTCTCCGATGTGCACTTGCGCATCGTAGCTCGACGCTTTACCTCGCACCGGAATGACGACGCAACAAAAAGGGCTGCGCGATCATCTCGCGCAGCCCTTTGTTCATTCAGTTGTGTCGTTTGCCTTCGACGGAGCAATCGCTCCCTCAGAACATCAGGCCGTCCTTGACCAGCACCCAGCGGCCACCTTTGACCTGCTGCACCTGGGTAATGGTGTTGGCC
>DAIMKE010000009.1:0-17723 GCA_036721875.1 Bradyrhizobium sp.
CCGCAGAACCCTGGGATCTTGTCGTCTTGGATGAAGCTCACCACGCAAGAACGAAAGGCGCTGGAACGCCGCAAGCCAAAGGACCAAATCGACTCCTTCAACTAATGAGATTACTCAAGCGACGCACCGATGGGCTGATTTTGTTAACAGCAACCCCCCTTCAAGTTCATGCAACGGAGCTCTGGGATTTGCTCGATCTCTTAGGGCTGCCCGAAGCTTGGACGCCTGATGCATTTGTTCGGTTTTTTTCAGAAGTCACCAAGGAACCCGTTACAAATCAGAGCCTCGATTGGCTTTCTGTCCTTTTTCGCGCGAACGAAGCTCGATATGGAGAAACTCCGAGGGCTGACGCGGAGAGACAAACGCGACTGGGCGGCCTCAAGACACGCAAAATTCTAGAGGCGCTTAGAGATCCGGTTGCGATTCCCAGACGCCAACTGTCTCCAGATGAGCGTCGCGCTGCCCTTGCGATCCTTAAGCGGTCTAGTCCGGTTCGCGCGTTAGTGTCCAGGCATACCCGGGAATTGCTGCGCAAATATTTTAAAGCCGGGAAACTCTCAACTGCAGTCGCAACACGCCAAGTCGAGGATCGCTTTATTCCTCTTTCTTCGGAAGAGGGCGATCTCTACGAGCAGGTTGAGAACTACATTTCTGAGACGTATGACGCGGCCGCGCCGGACGCACGCAATGCTGTTGGCTTTGTAATGACGATATATCGGCGGCGGCTCGCCTCAAGCTTTCATGCGCTTCGGCAAACAATGCAGAAGCGTAAGAGCGGCGTTGATGGATCTCTCACGGCCGCCGATGAAACCAGAATCGATGAGGACATCGCTGACCAAGTCGAGGCGGGTGAAGAAATCGACATCGAGGCGGTTTCAGAAGACGAGCGCCGTGCACTTGCTTTTGAAGAGATCGCGGCCATCGATAGAATTATCAATAATGTCAATAGCCTGCCGACGGATAGCAAAGCGCTGGAGCTTTCCGAGGTTCTTAGTGAACTTAAGGGAAGTGGCTATCCCCAAGTAATGGTGTTTACTCAGTTCACAGACACAATGGATTATTTGCGCGATCAGGTTGTAGCTTCTGGCTATTCGGTGATGTGCTATTCTGGACGCGGTGGCGAGGTGCGCACGACAGACGGAACCTGGACTTCGATCACGCGGGATGAGGTCAAGCGGCGCTTCAAGGAAGGGCGCTCAGATGTGCTCGTGTGCACTGACGCGGCAGCGGAGGGACTCAATTTTCAGTTTTGTGGCGCGTTGGTAAACTACGATATGCCGTGGAACCCGATGCGCGTCGAACAACGGATTGGACGCATCGACCGTCTCGGCCAAAGATTTTCTGACATTCGGATTGTTAACCTGCATTACGAAGATACCGTCGAAGCCGACGTTTACCGCGCGCTTCGCGACCGCATTTCGATCTTTGAGAAGGTGGTTGGCGGCCTTCAGCCGATCCTCGCGCGATTGCCGAAGCTTATTGAGGAAACCGTCTTGTCTAAGTCAGCGGGGGCCGAGGGTAAACGCGATGAGGCCGTCAAAGCTCTGGAGAATGCGATAGCCTCTGGCGAAGGGGACACACTCGATTTAGACGATTATGCGGACGAAAGCCTTGAGCTTTCGGACCGCCCGGATCCGGCAATTACACTTAGTGATCTCCGTGCGATCCTCGATCGACCTAAGCTGCTTCCATTAGGACTAGAGGCAGTCCATTTGAACGACAAAGATTACCGTTTCGTCGATGGATACCTTCCTCAGGCAGTTCGGATCACTGTGGACCGAGAGTTCTACGAAATGCATGCCGACAGCGTCGAGTTTTGGACGCCCGGGAGCCCCACTTTTCCAGACCTGGACATTTATCGCCGGTAGGCATCTCATTTCTTGACCCGGCAACAGACCGGGTAGCAGGCTGGGTCAAAACGCGGGAATGCTGTCGAAATGGTGCGCAACTTCATAGTGGGCGCAGGTTTAGTGTAAAATTGGGTTTTGATCCTTACGGGCGCCGGAAGTGACATTAATGGTAAGTCGACCGCCGGCAGGCCCGGGCGGTCAGGTCGAGAATTCGACCCGCCACAGTCGCGGCACGCCCGCCACCTGCTTTCCTGGCGCACCCGACACGATTCGAACGTGTGACCTTTGCCGCAGGAGCCTCCATCTGCCCGTTGCCGTCGCCGGACCAATCAGCTAAATGAACCCCCGTTGCACCCGTAGCTCAGCTGGATAGAGCGTTGCCCTCCGAAGGCAGATGTCAAGCCAGTTCGTGCGGATAGGGAGACTGAAAGACGCTAGAAAAACAAGGACTTGTGAGATCGGCGTTGATCGATCCAACCGCAAAAAATTTCGCGTAAGCATCGCGTAAGCAACTGACGGCGAAGTGCAGCGAAGGCTGGCGAAGAAGAACGAGACGTTTCGGAATCATGCGACAAAGTTCGAAGCCGGCCCGAACTTCGTTGACCATCGTGACGCAGTCAGGCTAGGCAGGCTTGCGAAGCGCCCGTAGCTCAGCTGGATAGAGCGCCACCCTCCGAAGGTGGAGGTCACACGTTCGAATCGTGTCGGGCGCGCCATCTCCTTAAGAAACAGCAAACACCGATCATCGCCGCTTCCACACTCGAAACAATGGCCACGCTGCGCAGTGGTCGGACTGGTTGCCGATCAGTTGCATCTCGGATGTTCGAGCAAATAGTCTCGCCGTCGCGAGGCCGATCATCATAGCTTGCCGACGATCTGGACGCAGAATCCGTGAAGACCCGGACCTTGGCAGGCGGATGTTTGCGGGACGGATGACATGAGAAAAGCGGCAATAGTCGCCGTACCATTCGGGGAACAGGTCGATCAGGTCGCCTCTCGCCAACAGTTCGCCGACGCCCCACCCGATCATCGGTTCCGACGACGCATTCCTTTAGCATCGCATTCGGATCGGTGAACGTCAGTGGCCCTTGATTTTGACTAGGGCGGTTTCAGGTCCCTGGGCGAACTCCCATTGGCATGATGGGAATAATGGATGGTATGAGGTGGGCGATAGGAGTGGCCTGGCTCCTCGTCCTCGTTCTCCTTGTCCTCGGAGTCGCCGCCCTCGCCAAGTATCTGTTTTTCAAGCCACGTAGCTAGGTGATGGCGACAGACGAGAGGCTCACAAACGCGTGAGTGGAGCGCACGTTTGGTCCCTGGCTGCCCGAGTGCCGGACCTAGCTTTTGCCTTAGTGGATTGCTATCATTGAATTGATGTCGCAAAAAATTCGCCGTTTCCTTGGCCTCCTCCTCGCCCTGACGCTAGTCGTTTCAGGCGCAGCACAGGGCGTCCAGGCTTCGGATATGGCCGTCAAGATGTCGGCGGCATCGACCAGCGACATGCCAATGCCGGGCGGGTGCAGCGGCTGCACCGGCGGCGACGACGGCCTGCCAATGGCCTGCTTTGCGATCTGCGGCAGCACGATGTCTGCTATCCTGCCGTCTGCCCCCTCCATTGCGCCAAGTGCCCTGGCATCTCCGACAGCGCCTTTCATCACTGCTGTCGCGGACCATCACGGCCCCCCTGATCCCTACCCTCCTAGACCCACCAGCCTGAGCTAACGCGCGTCGCTTTTGAGCGGCGTGTGAGGACGCGCGTGCGGCAACGCATTGCGCGCGTCCATGAGTTCAGGTGCACGCGGCCCTCACCGGGCTGCATGCATGCGGGTTTCGAGCGCACGGAGGGTCTTCAATGTCCAGAATCTGCGTCCCGACTGTTAACCGTCGGGAATTGCTCGCAGGAAGCGCGGGCTTCGCCGCCGCGGGATGGCTTCCGCGCAGCGCTCTCGGTGCTGAGACGTCAAAGCGGGAGTTCACGCTCGTTGCCGCACCGGCTCGCGCATCGCTCGTAGGCCCTCCACACCCGGAAACGGATGTGTGGTGCTACAACGGTCGTACTCCCGGTCCGGAAATCCGCGTGCGCCAGGGCGAACGTATCCGCGTTCTCGTCGAAAACCGACTGGCCGAAGAGACGACCGTGCACTGGCACGGCATACGCCTTCCGAACGCCATGGACGGCGTTCCGCATCTCACCCAGAAGCCGATCGCGCCGGGCGAAACATTTGCTTACGAGTTTACGTGCCCCGATGCGGGTACCTTCTGGTACCACCCCCACCAGCGAAGCTTTGTCCAGGTCGGCCGCGGGCTCTACGGCGCGCTGATCGTCGAGGAGCGCGAAGCGGTCCCGGTCGATCGCGACGTCACCTGGGTGCTCACCGATTGGCGGTTGCTCGATGACGCCTCGATCAGCGGCGACTTCGGCAATATGCATGACGTCAGCCACAATGGGCGCGTCGGGAATACCGTCACCATCAACGGCCGCATCCCCGAAACCTTTGCCGTGCGTGCGGGCGAACGCATTCGCCTGCGCCTGATCAACGGCGCGAACGCGCGCATCTTCGGCCTTGAGTTCGAGGATCACCGGCCGCAAGTCATTGCGCTTGACGGGCAGCCGGTCGAGCCGCACGCCCCGCCGGACGGCCGTGTCGTGCTTGGGCCGGCGATGCGCATCGATCTCCTGCTCGACATGACGGCGCAGCGGGGACAGCGCTTCCGCGTCATCGATAAATTCTACCGCGGGCTCGAATACCGGTTGCTGGATCTCGTCTACTCCGACGAGGCGCCATTGCGCGATCTCGCAGGCGCTGCCCCCGTTCGATTGCCGGATAACCCGCTTCCCGAACCAAACCTCAAGGATGCGCAGCGCCACCAAGTCACGCTGGGTGGCGGAATGATGGGCTCGATGCGGATGGCGATGATGGACGGCAAGCAGGCCGACATCCGCACGCTTATGCACAACGGCCTGGTTTGGGCCATCAACGGCGTTGCGGCCAAAGGGCATGTTCACGATCCCCTGCTCACGCTGGAACGCAATCGGTCATACGTCCTGGAGCTCGTCAACGACACGATGTGGCCTCACCCCGTGCATCTGCATGGCCACTCGTTCCGCGTGATCACGAGAGACGGAACGCCGACAAAATACCGCGAGTGGCAGGACACCGTGCTGCTGAGCCGGCAAGAGCGAGCCGAAATCGCGTTCGTCGCCGACAATCCCGGCGACTGGATGATCCACTGCCACATTCTCGAACATCAAGCCGGCGGCATGATGGGCGTAATCCGTGTCACCTGAGCGGGAGAAGTTCGATGAGCGCGAAGAGCTACGTCCTGGCTGGTGCGGTCGCCCTCGCTTCGGCCGTCATTGGACCGGCGCATGCGCAAGGAAGTCCGCAACGCGGCGCCATGGTCTATCGGGCGTGCGCCGCCTGCCATTCGCTCGAACCAGACATGCACCTGACGGGTCCGAGTCTGGCGGACCTTTGGGGCAAGAAGGCCGCGTCGGTGGTGGACTTCCCGCGCTATTCAAGGGCGCTTAAGGCGCAAGAGTTTATTTGGGACGAGACCACATTGAATGCATGGCTGGCGAACCCCGCGGGATTCGTGGCCGGCAATCAAATGACCTTTCGCGGAATCGAGGACGACAAGACGCGGCAAGACCTGATTGCGTTCCTTCGCCTCGCCATGGCGCCTGGCGGAGCAAAGGCGGTGGTGGCCCAGCGCCTTGTCCCCGAATCGCTCGCGCGCGGCCAGGCACCCGAGGATTTGAGCAAGGTCACGCCGGCCCAACAGGTCACGGCCGTTCGCTACTGCCAGAACTCCTATTTCGTGACCACCGCCGACGAGCAAGAGCATTCGTTCTGGGCGCTGAACCTGCGTCTCAAGGTCGACTCCAGCGCCTTGGGGCCGAAAGGTGGAAAGCCCGTGCTGACGGGCTCCGGCATGCAGGGCGACCGCGCGTCGCTTGTGTTTTCCGATCCGGGGCAGATCAGCGCGTTCATCCAGAGCAAATGCTGAAGATCAACCGACCGCGCGACCACGGATCGCGTGAAACATAGGAGACACGGAATGTTTCGATCCATCATGTCGGTCCTGGGTCTTGTGATGGCGCTGGCCGTAAGCCCCGCCAACAGCACCGAGCGGCCGCCCGCGACGCTCTACAAGAATCCTCAGTGCGGCTGCTGCGAGCAATACGCGAACTATCTGCGCCGCAACGGCTTCACGGTAAAAGTCGTGCCCACGCACAATCTTTCGCTCATCCGGCGGCAGGCGGGGGTCAACATTCCGGAGAAGCTCGAAGGCTGCCACACGATGTTCATCGACAAGTACGTCGTCGAAGGACACGTGCCGCTGAAGACACTCGACAAGCTGTTGACCGAGCGGCCGGCCATTCGGGGGATTTCCTTGCCCGGAATGCCGGATGGGTCACCCGGCATGACCGGTCAGAAGACCGAGCCCTTCACAATCTATGAAATCGGCAGCGACGCCGATGCGCGCGTCTATACAACGGAGTGAATGCGGGAGGTCGCACCGATGACCGCGCCGATGCGGGAGTTTGACTGGAGCTATGAGATCGGAATGTACGCCGGGACGGCGGCGGGCGTGCTCGCCCTAGTCCTCGTCGTGGGTGGACTCATTCTCCTCGTCAGAGCGCTGCTCAGGAGACTCTCGCCTCGCCGATCGGACCAACCATGAGTGCTGATGTGACACTGACAGCAGACGAAACGCTAACACGGCGGCGTCGCTATCTGGGGTATCTGCTCCCCGTGGCGACTTTCGCCGCGTTGGCAGCTTTGCTGGGTTGGGCTCTCACGCACAATCCGCGTGAAATCCCGTCGGCGTTGATCGGAAAGCCGGTGCCGGAGTTCAGCCTACCACCCGTCCAAGGTCGCGCCCTTGGTCTCTCCAAGGCCGATCTCACTGGCGAGGTCTCTCTTGTCAATGTCTTCGCCTCCTGGTGCGCCGCGTGCCGCGACGAGCATCCGCTGTTCATGCAGTTGAAGGCCAGCGGCGGCGTGCCGATCCACGGCCTCAATTACAAGGACCAGCCGGATCATGCCGCGCGGTGGCTCGACACTCTGGGCGATCCCTATACGCGAACCGGTGCCGACCGCGACGGCCGAGTCGCCATCGATTGGGGTGTCTACGGCGTTCCGGAAACATTCGTGGTCACGAAAGATGGCCGTATCGCTCACAAGCATATCGGGCCACTCACGTCCAAGGACATTGAGGCGACAATCCTTCCGCTCGTTCGGAGGCTACGGCAGCAATGACTCTCGACCGAACGCTGATGACGCGTTGTTTCGGCCAGCACCTGTTGGCCGCAGGACTGTTGCTTGCGGGAATGGCAATCGCGTCGGCGCAGCCATTGCCCAAGAACTTCATCCAGCATGAAGCGCCCAAGCCGATTGCCTCGATTGCGTTCGAAGACGACCAAGGACGGCCGCGGAGCCTCGCCGAGTTCCGGGGCAAGATCGTGCTGCTGAACATCTGGGCGACATGGTGCGGGCCGTGCCGCCGCGAGATGCCGTCGCTCGACCGGTTGCAGGGACTGTTGGGCGGTTCAGATTTCGAAGTCGTTGCGCTCTCCATCGACCGTGCCGGACTCGGACCGGTTCGCAAGTTCTATGCGGATGTCGGAATCCGCAACTTGGCAATCTACATCGACAGCTCAGGGAAGGCGACGCGCGAACTCGCCACCGTCGGCGTTCCAGCGACCCTGCTCATCGATCGCGATGGACGCGAGCTTGGACGTCTCGTCGGACCCGCCGAGTGGGACGAGCCTGACATCGTCCAGTTCCTGAAACGCGTCATTGCGCAGAAGACCGGCTCCGTCGCACCAACGAATCGCCTGGAGCGCGCCGACGGCAGGACCGCTCCAATTGCAGGCCCATCAGCCCGACCAGGAGGAACCGCATGACCACACCTACGACAACCCAGCGCCAGGACTCCTCGCTCACCCGCGACGTGCTCCATGCCGCACGCTACTACCTATGGCGACCGCGCGTGTTGCTGACCCTCGCCGCAATCGCGATCGTTGCCGGTCTTGCGCTCAACTGGAGCTGGCTCGTCGCCGCCGGTCTCGCGCCAATCCTGATCAGCACGCTGCCTTGCTTGATCATGTGCGCCTTCGGCGTCTGCATGATGTGTCGTTCAGGCGAGAAGAGTTCCGCTCCAATCCGCGATGCGGCTGAAACAGAAAGCCCGCCTACGACGCTTGCAGTCTCGGCGACCGACAAGCCACGGACGGGAACGAACTCATTGACTCACGCGCCTGATTCAATCGGAGCAGCAGCGCCGCCCCAACTCCTCGAATCCAATCTCCCCGTTGCCGCCGCGGGCTGCTGCCAAAGCGCAACGAACGAAGCCAAACCCGAACAGACGATCGATCTGCAACCAAACCGAGAAAGGAGAGACCGCCATGCGTAAGCAAACGAAAGTCCTGCTCATCGCTTTTGCTCTCGTTGCAAGTCTTGCCGCCGCCCCCGCGCTTCTTGCCAATGACAGCCGCGACCACGGGATGATGGGGCGCGGCGGCATGATGGGCAATGGAGGGATGATGGGGATGATGGGCTCCATGATGCGGATGATGGAGCACTGCAGCCAGATGATGGGCGACGATTCCCGGCAGCCGAACGATCAGTGGCGGAAGGCCCCGTCGGCACCCAGCGAAAAGCGCTGATTGGGAGGCAAGGAAGCGAAATGGCTTACGTAAAACGTTGGGCGCTCACGCTGCTGCTAATTTCTCTATGGGCACCGGCGTGGTCGCACTCGCTCAAGGACCTGGAAAGGCTTCTCGGCGACAAAGAGAAGTATTTCCAATCCGTCGACAAGACGGCTCCCGACTTTGCGCTGCAGGACGCCGACGGCAAGGCCGTTCAGCTCTCCGACCTGCGCGGCAAAGTCGTGGTCCTGCACTTCATCTATGCGGGCTGCCCCGACGTGTGCCCGTTGCACGCCGACCGGATCGCTGAAATCCAGTCGATGGTCAATCAGACGCCGATGAAGGCGCAGGTCCAGTTTGTAACCATCACCACCGATCCGAAGAATGACGCGCCCGACGTGCTCCGCGCCTATGGCGAGCAGCATCGGCTCGATCCTGCCAACTGGGCCTTTCTCAC
This sequence comes from Bradyrhizobium sp., assembly GCA_036721875.1. Lineage (GTDB taxonomy): Bacteria > Pseudomonadota > Alphaproteobacteria > Rhizobiales > Xanthobacteraceae > Bradyrhizobium. Next base: position 8,966 of record DAIMKE010000009.1, read on the forward strand.
AACGCGCGCCGGGCAGCCGGAAGACGCGACCCGTAAGCTTGCCGAGCAGTTCGGCCACAAGTTCATGAAGCAGGAGGACGGCTATCAGGTCCACGGCATCGTGACGCACGTAATCGACAGAGAGGGGCGCTGGCGAGCGAATCTCCACGGCTTGCGCTTCGAACCGACCAATCTCGTCGTGTTCATCAACGCACTCGTCAACGACGCCGCAAAGCCGCACGGCCACGAGCAGCCGAGCACTTGGGACAGTATCAAGAAACGGCTGAGATTCTAACAATGTACGACCTGCGCACGAAACGATGGGCTGCGAATCTGCGACGCCGCAATATCACCGTTGCCGCCGCTTCCGTCGTGACTGTCGCTATGATGGTTGCGCTGAGCTTTGCCGCAGTTCCGCTCTATCGGCTGTTTTGCCAGGTGACGGGCTTCGCAGGCACGACACAAGTCGCCGCATCGGCACCGGGCGCTGTCGGGGCCAAGATCATTACCGTGCGCTTCGATGCCAACGTCGCACCAAATCTCGCGTGGCAATTTGTGGCACCTAAGCCGGTCGAAGTGCGGCTTGGTGAAGAGCGTCTGGTGGCCTTCAAAGCGACCAACATCGGCAATGAACCGCTCCTCGGTACGGCAACCTTCAATGTAACACCCCTTCAGATTGGAAAATACTTCAACAAGATCGAGTGTTTCTGCTTCACCGAGCAGCTCTTGCTCCCAGGGGAAAGCAAGGAGTTTCCGGTGTCGTTCTTCGTCGACCCGTCGATCTCGGAGGACGACGAAGGCAAAGACGTCACCGCCATCACCCTCTCTTACACCTTCTTTAACAAGGGGCGCCCGGCGCTCGAAGCGTATCTTCGGGCGCACAAATCAGCCGTCGGTGCGTTCGATGCAGTCGGAGCCGCTGGACGATGAACGGCCTTCAATCACATCGAAATCCTACCGATGGCGATGCCTTGTGGCTCGTTGCACTGCGCCGATACTTCGTGTTCGCGATTCCGGCGCACCTGATCTGGGAGATCGTGCAATTGCCGCTTTACACGATCTGGTACGAGGACCCCCCGGACAAGATCGCGTTCGCCGCTCTTCATTGCACCGGCGGGGATGCGATGATCACGGGCGCCTCCCTGCTGGGTGCGTTATTGGTGTTTGGCAATCGGCGCTGGCCGGACGAACGCTATATCGCGGTTGCCGCGCCCGCCGTCCTTGCAGGCGTCGGATATACGATTTTCAGTGAGTGGCACAATACGGAAGTCCGCAACAGCTGGGCCTATTCCAGCCTGATGCCGACGTTGCCGGGAATCGGGACCGGTCTCTCGCCGCTCCTGCAATGGTTTGTCATTCCCACAGCAGCGTTCTGGTGGGCATGGCCGCGTCGCGCGGCTCAACTCAATCCAACCGAGGGGCTACGATGAGCGACCCCGTGAGACGCCGAAAGCTGGTTGGATGGCTGCTCGTGCCGGCACTCGTCGTCGCTGCGGCCGGCGCATGGGTTTCCCTCGACCCGGGCTTCCGATTCAATACTCCAAAGGTAGAGGTGGCCACGGCCTTGCCCAAAGATGAGTTCGAGCGCCGCGTCCGTGATTACATCCTCAACAATCCCGAAGTCATCATGGAGGCGGCCCGGCGCTTTGAACAGCGTCAACGCGCGGCCGAGGAGAGCGAAGCCACCGCGGTGCTCAAGGCACGCGCCGACGAGATATTTCGCGACAAAGACAGCCCGGTCGGCGGCAATCCCACTGGCGATGTCAGTCTCGTCGAGTTTTTCGACTACAACTGCCCTTATTGTCGGCAAGTAACGCCCATCATGGCGGAGGCCGAGGCTGCCGATCCGCAACTTCGCGTGGTCTACAAGGAATTTCCGATACTGGGGCCGAATTCGACCTTCTCCGCTAAGGCGGCGCTCGCAGTACATCGGCAGGGCAAGTACGTCGCGTTCCACAAGGAACTGATGCTGGACCGCGGCGTGGCCAATGAAGCGAAGGTCTTGCGGATTGCCACGAAGATTGGTGTCGACGTGGAGCGCATGAAATTGGACATGAACGATCCGGCCATCGCTGCGATGATCGAAAGAAACCTCGCCCTCGCACAGGCCCTCCGCATCAATGGAACGCCGGGCTTTATCATCGGTGACCAGATTGTTCGGGGTGCGGTCGACCTGAAGACGTTGCGGGCCCTCATTCAGGAGGCGCGAGGCAAACAATGAAGGTAATCATGCTGGCTCGCCACTTAACTCGATGATTGAATTCTCGAACATCGGCATAGCTGCCGCTTTCGCCGCCGGGGTCATTTCCTTCCTGTCCCCGTGCGTGCTGCCATTGGTGCCGGGCTACGTGTCGTATGTTGCTGGGCACTCGATCGCAGAGCGATCGGCCGGCACCCTGTCGCTACGGCTGCAGACGTCGGCGCTGAGTGGGTGCTTTGTCCTCGGCTTTTCGACAATCTTCGTGCTGCTAGGAGCGAGCGCAACCGCGCTCGGCCAGGTGTTGCTCTCGTATTGCTACGAACTGAACCTCGTTGGCGGTGCGGTCGTCATCGCATTCGGCCTGCTCACACTTGGCTTGCTCCAGCCGGGCTGGCTGCAGCGTGATCATCGCCTCCACCTCTACCTGCCAGGCGGGCGACCCCTCGCCGCATATGTGCTTGGGTTAGCATTCGGGTTCGGTTGGACGCCCTGCATAGGACCGATACTCGGCGCCATCCTTACCGTCAGTGCCGGCTCGGCCACGGTCGCAAGCGGCATAACCCTGCTCTCGGTGTACTCGCTCGGACTCGGCCTTCCGTTCGTACTGGCGGCAGCATTCACGGACCGATTGGTTGCAAGGCTCTCGTCCATCGGCCGCCTGGGGCGCAGCTTGCAGATCGTTGCTGGACTCGTGATGGTCATAATGGGCGCGGCCATGATCACCGGCCATCTGTCGACGTTCGCGTTCTGGCTGCTCGATACGTTTCCCGTGCTTTCAACGATTGGGTAGTCAGCGACGCAGAGTGAGATGGCGATGGGCCTGTACCGGGATCATATTCTTCCGCACCTGATCCATCTGTCCATGCGCCAGCGAAACCTCGCTGTCTATCGAGCGCGCGTCCTTCCGGCGGCGCAGGGTCGTGTACTTGAGATCGGAATCGGGTCGGGCCTCAATCTACCATTCTATGGTGCGACGGTGGAACAAGTCATCGGCCTCGATCCATCGCCGAAGTTGCTCGCCATGGCGCGCGAGGCAGCCCGACGAACGTCGATTTCCCTCGAACTGATCGAGAACAGTGCCGAGGCCATCCCGCTGTACAACAGAAGCATCGATACTGTTGTGACCACGTGGACCATGTGCAGCATCCCGGACGCGCGGCGTGCGCTCGGTGAGATGCGCCGCGTCTTGAAGCCCGGCGGCCATCTGCTGTTCGTCGAGCATGGACGTTCGCCGGACCCCAGCGTTCGCCGATGGCAGGATCGTCTGACGCCACTCTGGCAACGAGTCGGCGGCGGGTGCCACTTGAATCGTGCAATCGGTGAACTGATCGAAGAGGCAGGCTTTCGAATCGAGCGGCTTGAAACCGGCTATATGCGCGGACCGAAGCCCATGACCTTTATGTACGAAGGAAGCGCCAGGCCACGTTGAACGTACATACCGCTCACCACCGCAGCAGCCTGGGCCCGAGCCTCGCCCCAACGATTGCGCAGATTCCAATCGTGAGCCCATACCAGACCGCTATGGCCGGAAAACGAGTGATCCAGGCACGGGAGCGAGCAGGCCATGGCGCGGAAGCCGCCGGCAACAAGGCCGCCGGCAGCGCCTGCCCGTGTCAATGCAGTTGGCGCCCCGGTACGCAGCGCCCAGACGAGAGCCAAGAAGGGCATGATCGCAAGGAGTGGGATCGTGAAAAGGCACGCCAGCCAAGTGTTTCCGACAACCAAATCGCGCCACGTGGACCGATGAGCGGACCCAAGTGCCATCGACGCAAGTGCCGCGATAGCAATGAACGGAAGCGAAACGATCACGAGAAAGTTGCGTCCGTCCGCGCCAGGACGGGCAATTTGAGGCAGAAACACCGCGGCGGTCGCGACGACCCCCGCGGCGAAGAGCAGCTTCGTCACTAAAAAACTGGAGTTCTCACCACCGAATGTCTCCGGGCGTGGGCCGAGGAGCAGAAACATCACGCCAAAGGTTGTCGCCGCGCCCACCACCATCGCGAGAATCAGCGCGCGCGAAATACGTCCTCGATCGACCGGGTTGAGATCTGCAACGAGCAGATTAATCAGTTGGTCAGTGGTCATGACCGCACCTTTTGCGTCGCTGGCACACCGGTTCCTACAAATCGACCTCAGTAGATAGGGGAAACCAGGTCCTGGGAGACCTCGCCATTCAGCTGACGCGAGAGTTCCAATACCGGTTCCGCGAACATCCAGGAGCCAACCGCCCGGTTTCCCACAAATTTGGCGACATGGCCCTGGTCATCGCTCGCAAACATTGAGCCGGTGTGCGTGCCGACGACTGCGTACCCGAGCCGATCTCGCATCAGTAGGGGCGCCCCTGATGAACCAAACTGTGCCCTGCAATCGTGAATGAGCACGTCCCAAACGAAGTCGCGAATTGAGCAGTTTGGGTCGACGCTGAGAACCTCAGCATTGCCAATATCGATCGAGTAGCTCGGCATCACGATCTGCTGTTGGCGCGACTTCAAAGCCTCGACTGGGTGATCGCCTAGGCGAAATGGCTCAACGCCTTTTGGCGCCCTATCAAGAACGAGGATCACCCAGTCTTGCGCGGCATCGTGGACGGATTGCCGCTTGAAGTTTTGTTTCGATCCCACGGCCCGCACCTTTGCTTTGAATAGGCCAAGATCGGTCCCAACTTGAAAGCCGGGCTGGAAGAACAGGTTGGATTTCCTAGTCGTGCCGTCTCTTTCAGTGATGCAATGTCCAGCCGTGATGATGATTCTCGGATGGAGAACAATTGCTGCCGTGCACAGCATCGTTCCTCTAAACCGGCCAACCGCCGAGTAGGGCGGCAACCGCGCATCGACGATGCGACGGGCGTCAGCACTGCTTGCTTCGGAGGAGGTTTCAATTCCCTGGTTGACCAGTTGAGGACCGACACCGATCGGTTCCTTCGCTGCAACTATAACGGACAGCATCATCGCTCCCACGATGGCAAAGCATCCAATGGGTAGTAACGTTCGGATAGATTTCGGCATCATTTCCTCCCGGAAACTGCGCAACCGATCGCTAGCAAGCTGCCGGATATCCGACAGGAGGCGTACACGACCGCGCCGGCCGCAATCGCGGCCACCTCAACTGAGGGCGGCAGGTCTCGGAGGATGGGGGTCGGGCGGTCCGCGGTGATCCAAAATTACTGGAGTCGCTGAGGCAACAACTGTCCGGGACGGCTCCGGCGAAAGTCCGATATAATCAGGAATGAGTGCGTTCGCGATAGTGCAGTATGCGAAGCATGCAATGGCGTTGACGCTGCAAGCTTTCACCTTGCAGCTATCGCACGACTTTTCCATACGCATAGCATTCGAAAAGGCGACGGATTCTACCGCGGCTGGCGCGTCAACCTGAACGTTGACCCACACGCCGCCGGATGTGTCCGCAGACAGCATCACTATGACGGCGAACAACATTAACGGCAACGTACGGGTCATCGCTCGCATAGACACAAGATAGGAGCGAAACGGTGCTGTCGCCATCCCATAGACGCCCATTTCGGGTTCCGATCAGCTGGACGTCGATCGAGGCGGTCGCTTCAATCGGCCCATCGCTGAGACTGCGGCTATGGGGACACCCAACCGAAATAGATTAAGGCCTGATAGTAGAAGTAGGCCGCAGCCGCCAGCATGAGAGCTCCGCCGAACCGCTCAATCCAGCGCGTAAGGGGACCCGATCGCCGCAGGTGAGCGAGCGTTCCGGCGGCTGCGCCGGCAATCATGATCGGAACTCCCCGTGCCAGGCCGAACGTGAACATGAGAATTGCTACGACCACTGACTACGACAGCGTCGTAGGATGGCGAGGCGTAGCGTAGGCAGTTCGCTCACGTGATCCGGACTGGCCTACGCGTGACCGGCGAATAGTGCCTCGATCAGCGGACATTCCTGCCGTGTGCCGTCGGCGCATTGCGCGACCACGTCCTTCAGCACTCGCTCCATCCGTTTCAGATCGGCGATCTTCGCCCGCACGTCATCGAGGTGGGCAGCGGCGACGGCGCGTGCCTCGGCGCAAGGCTGATCGCGTTCGTCGACCAGGCGCAGCAGCTCGCGAATCTCATCGAGAGAAAAGCCGAGTTCACGCGCTCGCAGGACGAAGCGAAGGCGACGCCCGTGCGTGGCGTCGTAGCTGCGATAGCCAGTCGACGTGCGCGGCGGCTCGGGGAGAAGGCCGACCTTCTCGTAGTAGCGCACGGTCTCCAAGTTGCAGCCCGTCCGCCGGGCGAGTTCAGCCCGCTGCAGGCCCTTCACCACAGCGTGATCGCGCATCGCAAAAACTCCTTGACCCTGTAGTAACTACAGACCGCATCCTATGGCGCAATGAGGATTTCAGCAAGGAAGGAGACGTCGGACATGGTAGCATGGCGATCTGGAACGTCAGATATCGCGTCCGCAACGGTAGTTCCTGCATCGTCGGAGCGGACCGAGGCTGGACGGCAGCGCCTGGTCGCTGTGGGCGGCATTCTTGGTGCGATAGCCGCCTCGTCCTGCTGCGTCATTCCGCTCATCCTGTTCAGCCTCGGCATTGGCGGCGCCTGGATCGGCAACCTGACAGCGCTCGCGCCGTACAAACCGCTCTTCGTCGCCGGAACGGCGGGCCTCCTCGGATACGGCTTCTACCTCGTTTACTGGAAGCCGCGGCGTGCCTGCGGCGATGGTGCAGCTTGCGCGAGCCCCATCCCCAACCGGCTCGTCCAGCTCGCGCTCTGGATTGCGACTGTGCTCGTGATGGCCGCCTTTGCCTTCGACTATGTCGCCCCGCTGCTGCTTCGCGCCTGATACCAAGAGGAGACCAGCCCCATGAAGAAGAGCTTGAGCGTCCTTGCCCTGATCGCCTCGGTGATAACGGCATCGACCGCGTTCGCCACCGAACGCACTGTGACATTTGCCGTCGATAACATGACCTGCGCCTCGTGCCCGTACATCGTGAAAACTTCGATGGCGGCAGTCCCGGGCGTCGCGAACGTGACCGTCTCCTTCAAGGCGAAGACCGCGACCGTGACTTTCGACGACGCGAAGACGAACGCCGACACCATCGCAGCCGCCAGCATGAACGCGGGCTATCCAGCCCATCTGAGGCAGCAGGGCAGCTAATATGAGTGACCGCACTGCAATCCGCGCAGGTATGGCCGGTGCCGTCCTCGCCGCGATCTGCTGCGCCGCGCCGTTCCTTGCCCTCGGCCTGCCCTTTGCGGGCCTTGGCTCGTCGCTAGCCAGTACGGGCTTGGTAGTGCTTCCGCTGATGATCGCGAGCTTCGGCCTCATCGCTTGGATATTCCATCGTCGCCACTCGAAGGCCCTCCGTTGCGAGACGACGATTCCCAAGAAGGGCGTGAAGCCATGAACGAATGTTGTGCCTCCTCCTCGTCCCGAAACGAAGCTGTCATCCCTACGCTCGAGACACTGCCGAGCTATCACGTGCGGCCGGGCGTAACTTTCCCGGACTGGTCAGCAGTCACGTCGCACGCAGTGAGGGACGCCCTGCTGGTCATGGTCGGGTCCGGCCATGTGCTCAATCGCTGGAGCGGCTACGATCCCGCCGTGGACCGCGCGCGCGTTGCGCTGCTTCAGCTCTACGTCGAACACGGGCGAGCCCCGGCCATAGCCGCGATTGCGAACCGTGCAGGACTCGATGAGGCGGCCGTCCCGCCGTTGCTCGAAAATCTCCGCCGGCGCGACCTGGTCGTTCTCGACGGCGGGCGAGTCGTCGGCGCCTATCCGTTCACCGACCAAGACAGGGACCATCAGGTCATGCTGGACGGGCGCGTTCTCAATGCCATGTGTGCGGTCGATGCGCTCGGCATCGGTGCCATGACCGATCGCGACGTCTCGATCGCCTCGGGCTGCCGCCATTGCGGCGCGCCAATCCGGATCACTACACGCGACCTAGGGCGGGAGCTGGCCGACGTCGAGCCGCGGACGGCCGTCATGTGGCAAAGTGTTCGCTACGAAGACGCATGCGCCGCGAGCTCGCTGTGCGAAACGACCGTGTTTTTCTGCTCGGATGAGCATCTCTCTGCCTGGCGCCGCGAGCGTTCCGCCGACGAGCTAGGTTTTCGGCTGTCGATCGAGGAGGGGTTGGAGGCCGGCCGCGCTCTGTTCGGGCCGAGCCTTGCCGGGCTAGGTGTGACACCACGACCGTCCGCCGATCCGGAATCGAAGAGCCCGCCAGTCGCGAACCGCCCCTTCCGCACAAACGGTCGCAATGGAGGCGCTTACGATCTCGTCGTGGTCGGCGCCGGATCGGCCGGCTTCTCGGCGGCAATCACGGCCGCCGAACAGGGCGCGCAGGTGGCGCTCATCGGCAGCGGCACCATCGGCGGCACCTGCGTCAATATCGGCTGCGTGCCGTCAAAAACCCTGATCCGCGCGGCCGAGACGCTTCACAACGCTCGCGTGGCGGCACGTTTTGCCGGTATTACCGCTGAAGCCGAACTGACAGATTGGCGCGGAACCGTTCGTCAGAAGGACGCCCTCGTTTCCGAACTGCGCCAGGCCAAGTACGTCGATCTGCTCCCCGCGTACAACGGCATCGCCTATCGCGACGGGCCGGCTCGCCTCCTC
>DAIMKE010000009.1:17733-19646 GCA_036721875.1 Bradyrhizobium sp.
ACGGCGGTGTCGAAGTTGACGGCGCTCGTGTTGCCGCTGGCAAGATCATCATCGCGACCGGCGCGCGGCCGGCAGTGCCTGCCATTCCCGGCCTCGAGACCGTGCCGTATCTCACCAGCACGACGGCGCTCGACCTCGAGGAGCTGCCGCGCTCTTTGCTCGTGATCGGCGGCGGCTACATCGGCGGGGAACTCGCCCAGATGTTCGTTCGCGCCGGCGTCAAGGTGACCCTTGTCTGCCGGTCTCGTCTGCTCCCCGAGGCCGAGCCCGAGATCGGCGCGGCGCTCGCGGGGTATTTCGAGGACGAAGGCATCACTGTTGTCTCCGGCATCGCTTACCGCGCCGTCCGCGAAGCCGATGACGGTGTGTCGCTGACGGTCATGCGCGACGGCCAGGATATTGCGATCGACGCCGACCAGGTGTTGATCACCACGGGGCGCACGCCCAACATCGAAGGCCTTGGGCTAGCCGAACAGGGGATCACCGTCTCGGCGAAGGGCGGCATCGTGGTCGATGACCGCATGCGCACGACCCGGGCCGGCATTTATGCCGTCGGCGACGTCACTGGCCGCGACCAGTTCGTCTACATGGCCGCCTATGGTGCCAAGCTCGCGGCCAAGAACGCCCTCAACGGCGACAGTCTGCGCTACGACAACAGCGCCATGCCAGCCATCGTGTTCACTGACCCGCAAGTGGCGAGCGTCGGGCTCACCGAGGCCGCGGCGCGCGCCGCCGGCCATGCGGTTCGCGCCTCGATGATCGGTCTCGATCAGGTGCCGCGCGCGCTCGCCGCGCGCGACACCCGCGGGCTGATCAAGCTCGTGGCCGATGCCGGTAATGGCCATCTGCTCGGTGCGCATATCCTCGCACCGGAAGGCGCTGACAGCATCCAGACCGCCGCGCTTGCAATCCGCCAGGGGCTCACCGTCGATGACCTCGCGGAGATGATCTTTCCGTATCTCACCACCGTCGAGGGGCTGAAGCTGGCGGCGCTGTCATTCGAGAAAGACGTGGCCAAGCTATCATGTTGCGCCGGATAGTGATCGCGGCTGGGCGTCCGCAGGTCGCTTAGAGCACCTGTCGTAGTGAGATCGCGTGCCGGAGCCGTCACGCCTGTCCAGGCGGCGACGCCTATCATCCGATGCGGCCAGCAATTTCTCGGTTGGTACCTTGCGTGGCGCTTGCCCGACGATGCTTGGTTCCCGCGAGATCGGCGTCACTGTTATCCGCCGACGAAGGCGATGACCGTTGATTCAAACATCGGCCAGATCCACGCCGCGACCATCATGATGGTCGCGAACGTCATGACCAGAAGGGTAGAATGAGCAGGAGAGCGGCGCGTGCGCCAGCTCTGGTAGCCAACCCATGCCCATCCGGCTCCGACGGCGACGAGTGCGATTGGGGTCAGCCATCGGTAGGCTTCTGCGAACCAGGCAAGCACACCACCGATCGAACCGAGGATCGCTGCCGGGACGGCAAAGGGAAGAACACAACAGACGCCACAGGCGAGCGCTGCCATTGAGGCGGTGACCGCGACGGCGCTTGCGGCCTTGGTTCCTTGCGCGCGCGCTTCGGTCATGCTTGGCATCCCGAAGTGCAGCCGCAGGCGGACGCCTCCCCTGAAGTGCTTCGTGCCATGAATTGTTCGAGCAGCGTGTCCGCGGCGTCACGCGCCGCTTCAGGCGCAGTGACCGTGAGAACCACTTTGTCGGCGCGTTCGTCGAGGCTGAAGTGGAGGAAAGCGCAGCAAGCCTGCTCCCCACGTACAAGCTGGCAGACATCTTCCAACGCCTCCGGCCGATACTCCAAGATCAGCACGAGATCGCCGCGCCGGGACTTCGTGAGCGCCTTTGCATTGAGGTCGGCAATCCACGCCAGGCGAGTCTTGAATGAGCCCGCGTCGAGGGTGCAGG
>DAIMKE010000010.1:0-19043 GCA_036721875.1 Bradyrhizobium sp.
GCGTCAGGTTCTGCACGGGGGCAGCCGAGTCCAGCGACAACATGTTGCCGACCACCGGCCTGGTCGGCGGATGCGGGATCGGATCCAGACGATTCTTGGATGACATCGAAATGTAGTCCCCCCTGCCTCAATGTCGTCATTGCGAGCGAAGCGAAGCAATCCAGAATATTTCCGCAGAGGCAGTCTGGATTGCTTCGTCGCTTCGCTCCTCGCAATGACGAGTTCGCGATGACGAGCTCTAGCCAAACCGCCTTCTACGCCATTCGATCAGCTTGGCGCTGACCTCCTCCGGCTTCTCCTGCTGCGTCCAATGGCCGCTGCCGCGCACCAGATACTTCTCCAGATCGGGGACGAGCTTCTCCATGCCGATGGCGGCAGCACGCCGTCGTTCTCGGCCATGATCATCAACGACGGGACGCGCACGTGATGATCGAGGCCCTTCGAACGCTGCCAGTTGCGCGTAAAGTTGCGGTACCAGTTGATGCCGCCGGTGAAGCCAGTCTTCGTAAACGTATCGACGAACACCTTCTTCTCTTCCGGCGACAGGATCGGCGTGCGCGGGTCGTGTTTGGCGTCGTAGTTCGCGATCATCTGCGGAAACGCCAGATTGAGCCGCGGCGAAGCGCCGACGCCTGCGATCGGCTGTTCCTCCGGCGTACCTTCGGGGCGCGCCACTGGCTTGCGCATGAACGCATCGAAGGTCTGCTCGACCCGGCTGCCGAAAATCCGGTCCGGCTCGCGGCCCGGGTCCTGGAATTGCACGATGTACATCTTGTCGCCGAAGCGCTGGCGAAACAGCTCGATCGGATCGGCCGGCGCGCGGTCCCAATGCGGCGTGTTGACCCCGACCACGCCGGCAACGCGTGACGCATGCCGCAGCGGCATCTGCCAGACGATGAAACCGCCCCAGTCGTGGCCGACGAAGATCGCCTTGTCGATCTCGAGATGGTCGAGCAGACCGACGAGGTCACCGGTCAGATGCTCCATGTCGTAGTCCTCGACCGGCTCGGGCCGGTCGGTGGCGCCGTAGCCACGCTGGTCCGGCGCGATCACCCTGATGCCCGCCTCGCTCAGGGCCTTGATCTGGTGACGCCAGGAGAACGCGATTTCCGGCCAGCCGTGGCAGAGGACGACCGGCGGCTTGTCGGAGGCCGGCCCGGCCTCGTAATAGCCCATGCGAATACCGTTCACCTGGGCGAACTGCAGCGGCGGCATTTCAATCATCGTCAAAGCCCTATTCAGCGGCGCTGGTCATGCTCGGCGGCGGTGCGAAAGCCGCCTCCAGCGATTCAAATTCCACCGGCAGCATGTCGCACATAACCTGGACGTGGGGAATGATGTTGGCGCCCGCGATGAAGCCGAAATCGAGCTGGTCGCGGTAACTCTGCACGGTGATGTTGAGCGCAATCCCGTGGGTCGAGATCGACACCGGGAAGATGTGCAGCAATTCCGCCCCCGCTGCATACAGCGTCTGCCGCGGCCCCGGCACGTTCGACACCGTGATGTTGGCGGAAGGCGGCAGCACATTCGACAGGTCCGAGCGGCTGTAGAGCAGCGCCAGGATCTGCACCATGATCGGCGCACCGAGCATTGAGATATTGGAGACCTGCGGCATGAAGGCCCGCAGCGGATGCGACATCTCCTTCGACTTGGTCGATTGCGCGATGATCGCCTCAAGCCGCTCCTTGGGGTCCGCGATGTTGGTGGCGATCGAGCAGATCATGCCGAACACCTGGTTGTTGGCCTCGGTGTTGCCCTCCTCGCGCAGCGAGATGGGCACTGCGGCCGTCATCGCCTTGGCGGGCAGTGCGCCCCGCTCCAGCAGATAGCGCCGGACGACACCCGAGGAGAGCGCCAGCACCACATCGTTGAGCTTGCCGCCGGACGCCTTGGCGACCGCCTTGGCGCGCGACAGCGAAATCGAGGTGCCGGCGAAACTGCGCTCCGACGAAATCGCCTTGTTCAGAATCGTCGGCGGCGAAACCATGCTGGCGATGCTGTCGCGCGACTTCGGGTCGGAGATCTTGCCGACCACGTCGGAGACGCTCTTGAGCATCGCGGGAATGCTGCCGGCGAATTTCACCGCGCTCTCGATCTGGAACATGGCGTTGTCGAACAGGATCGATCCGAGATCGCTCTTGCCAGAACGCGGCAGGTCGATCGTCTTCGGTGTCGAGGAGCCGTCGAAAGGCTGGCGCCAGAGCTGCTGGTAGGAATCGATCAGGTTGGCGGCGATGTCGCGCGGCTCGTTGCTTCCTTTCGCCTGCGGAACGGGCTTTTCGACCACGCGCGGTACCGGCGTAACGTCGTAGATCATGTTGGTCAGCGCCGCGCCCGCGCCGCCGTCGATGCAGGCGTGATGCATCTTGGAATAAAGCCCGATCTCGTTGTCCTTCATGCCCTCGAAGACATAGAACTCCCAAAGCGGCCGGGCGCGGTTGAGCAGTTTCGCATGCATCCAGCCGACGATGCGCTCGAGTGTTGCACGGTCATACGGCGCCGGAAGGCTGCCGCGGAAGATATGACGGTCGATGTCGAACTGGTCGTCGTCGACCCATGACGGATGATCGATGTCGAGCGGCGCCTTTTCCAGCCGGGCTTTGAGGATCGGCGCGATATGCAGCCGCGAGGCGATCATCGCCTTGAAGTCCTCGAAGAAATTGCCCTTGTAGTTCTCGGGCAGGCGGAAGATCGCCATGCTGCCGACATGCATCGGCATTTCCGGCGTTTCCAGATACAGAAACGACGCATCCATCGACGACAGTTTCTTGGCGTCCGCCATATTTTCCTCCCGAAGTAGAAAGCACGGCGCCTTGGTGGCGCTTCTGGCGTTCAAAACGACTTTTATTATCCGAGCATAGTCCGAAAACCGCTACCCATCCTGCATCAATTGCGGTGGGCTCAGTCGAAAATCACTCCCTCAGCCGGAGGGCTTGGGTCAGGATTGTGCATTTTCAGGGGGGCCATAGGCAATGGCAAACGGCCCCGAACGGTCAAAATGCCGGAACTCGCCTTCGGCCTGCGCCAGGCGGTCGGCGACCGCCCACAAAGCCGCGGGATTGACGCCGAGCCCGACATGGCTGGCGAAATGCACTTCGATGTTCTCGGCGGTCTCGGAGGGACGCAACAGGCTGGTGCGCCAGTTCACGATCCCATCGGTACGGGAATATAACGAGGTTGCCGGAACCGGCAGGTCGCCGGCGATCGCCTGTCGGATTTCCAGATTGTCGTCGACCGTTTCTCCCGACAGTGCCTCGTACAGCCGCGTGGCGTTGGTTGCCCTGATGTCGTTCGCGAACGGACTACCGAGTGTGATGACGGCGCGCACCATGTCGGGTAGCTGCAGCGCCAGGTCGCGCGCATAGATGCCGCCGAGACTCCAGCCGACCAGGCTGACCTTGCGGCCGGTCTGCTCGTGAATGCCGGTCAGGAGGTCGCGCAACGCAGCGCGCTTGGAAGCGACGCCACCGAAATTGCGGCCCATCCGCCATGCCTGGGTATCGTAACCGAGTTCTTTCAGGTAGCGCCGCATCGGCGCCATCGACAGATCGCTGGCGAGAAAGCCCGGCAGCGTCAGCACCGGATGCCCGTCCCCCTTCGGCGCGCGCAACAACAGCGGCGACAGCAACAGACTCGAGTTCAACTCGAACAGGCTGCGCGCCTCGGCCAGCATCAGGAACAGGCTCGGCGGCTGAAGCCGCTGCTCTTCCTTCGCCGTGCCGCCGTCCGTCACTATTTCTTGTCCTTCTTGGTCATGCCACCGAGGCCGGCCATGGTCACGAACATGTCCTGGAAGCGCTCGGCAATCTTGGGATCGAAGGTGAACCAGGTCTGGATCAGCGATTCCGGCGAGATCTTTTCGATGTTGGCCATCATCTGCTGCTGCATCTTGTCCATCACCGCCGACTGCATCGGCTGCACGTCCGGAAGGCCAAAAAACTGCCTGGCTTCCAGCGGCGTGCAATCTACTTCGACGTTAACCTTCATGACCGCTCCTTTTGCTGGCTTGCCGCAGTATCGCCACGATAGCCCCGGTCACGCAAGGACAAGACCTTAACCCCGCTCATCTATTTCGAACATGGTCAACCCGGTGACCTCGGTCAGCCAAGATTGGGGTCAGCCAAAGCGCTCCACGGCAAACGGCGTGATGTCGGCAAACGGGGTCTCCCCCGTCATGGTTTCCGCCAGCAGGCGGCCGGTCGCCGGACCGAGCGTCAGGCCGTGGTGCTGGTGGCCGAAATTGAACCACAGCCCGGCATGGCGGGGCGCCTTTCCAATCACCGGCAGCATATCCGGCAGGCAGGGCCGCGCCCCCATCCAGGGCCGGGCGTCGACCGGCTCGCCGAGCGGGAACAGCTTATGGGCCCGCGGCAGAGCCCGCTCGACCTGGATCGGCGTCGGCGGAGCATCGCGGTGGGCGAACTCCGCGCCGGTGGTCAGGCGAATGCCGCGATTCATCGGCGCCAGCAGATAGCCGAGATCGCTGTCGAGCACCGGATGGTTCAGGATCGTGTTGCCGCGCGGCTTGAGGTGCAAATGGTAACCACGCTTGACCTGAAGCGGGATCGAATAGCCGAGCGGCGCAAATATCTGATCGGACCAGGGCCCCATCGCCACCACGACGTCGCGCGCGGTGATAGTGCCCTCCAGCGTCGCCACCCGCCAGCGCCGGTCGGTCTGCTCGAGCGTTCGTGCGTCGCCGACCAAATATCGCCCGCCCCTGCGGCCGAACAGGGCAGCGTAGGCCTTGGCGAGGCCGCCGGGATCCGGCACGAAGCCGGGCGCGGGAAAATGGATCGCGCCGCTGAACTCGCCGGTCAGATGCGGCTCGCGCGCAACAATCGCGGCCGCATCGAGCACGTCGCCCGCGACGTCGTACTGTCTGGCACGCTCGAGATCCCGCACCGCATTCTCAAGCGTCGGCTCGGAGCGAAACAGCTTGATCCAGCCGGTCCGCCGCAACAGCTCCGGCACATTGGCCTCGGCGATCAGCGCCTCATGCTCGATCAGGCTGCGCTGGATCAGCGGCAGTTCGGCCATCGCACTGTGCAGTGCACGCTCGGGTGAAGAGGCCAGGAAATACCGTGTCAGCCACGGCAGGAAGGTCGGCAGATCCCTGAAGTGGTACCGCACCTGCGGCGCGCGAAGGAAAGCATATCGCAGGATCTGCCCCAGATCCCGCGGAAACATGTAGGGAAAAACTGAAGCGCATTCGATCAGGCCGCCATTGCCATAGCTGGTCTCCTCGCCGGCGGTGTCGTGCCGATCGATCAGGACCACATTCCGGCCGCGTTTCAAAAGGTGCAAGGCGGCGCTCACGCCGACCATGCCCGCACCCAGAACGAGTACGTCGGCCTTCAGTTCCGCCATTCGGCACTCCGAAAGTTCAATGTAACGTGCGCAGGCGCACGTCCTATGGTGAACCTAGTCATTGCCGCACCGCCGCGCAAACCGGCATGCAGTGCAGGGAAATGATGCTTGCGCGGCGGCTGGACTCTGGCAACATGGCTCGGCAATATCCGCGCTAGTTGTGGAAATTGTTGATCAAAGCTGGGAAATCAAACAAATGTCGGTACGTCAGAGTTTGCTTGCAGCGGTCGCGGCCTCCATCATCGCGCTCGCGGTGGTGCCGGCATCGGCGCAGACCCTGCGCTACGCCAACCAGGGCGACCTCAAGTCGCTCGACCCCTACACGCTCAACGAGAGCACCACCCATGCCCACCTCGGGCAGGTCTTCGAAGGCCTGGTCGCCCGCGACAAGGATCTGAAGATCATCCCCGCTTTGGCGGAGAAATGGGAAACGCCGGAACCGACCCGCTGGCGCTTTCATTTGCGCAAGGGCGTGAAATTCCAGAACGGTGACCCCTTCACCGCCGATGACGTGCTGTTCTCGGCCGAACGTGTGCAGAAGAAGGGCTCGAACCTGCAGACCCGCATTCCCAGCGGCACCAAGGTGGTCAAGGTCGACGACTACACGGTGGATTTCGTCCTGACCTCGCCCAATCCCATTCTCAATTCGCAATGGGATACCTGGTACATCATGGGAAAGAAGTGGTCCGAGGCGAACAACGCCGTCGAGCCCACGCCCGCCGCGGCGACGACGCCGAGCTTTGCCTCGCTCAACGCCAACGGCACCGGCGCCTTCTCGGTCGAAAGTCACCAGCCGGGCGTCAAGACCGTCTTCAAGGCCAACCCGACCTGGTGGCGCAAGGCGGAACACAACATCAAGGAAATCATCTTCACCCCGATCGGGTCGGACGCCACCCGCGTGGCTGCCCTGCTCTCGGGTGAAGTCGACATCATCGAGCCCGTTCCGATCCAGGACATTTCACGGGTGGACTCCACGGCGAACGCGCAGGTGCTGAAGGGACCGGAGCTGCGCACCATCTTCCTCGGCATGGACCAGGTGCGCGACGAACTGCTCTACTCCAACGTCAAGGGCAAGAATCCGTTCAAGGACATCAAGGTGCGTGAGGCCTTCTACAAGGCCATCGACATCGAGCTGATCAAGACCCGCGTGATGCGCGGTCTGTCGACGCCCTCGGCGCTGATGATCGCACCGCAATTGTTCAAGCTGTCCGGCGACTTCACCCGGCCGAAATTCGATCCCGATGGCGCCAAGAAGCTTCTGACCGAAGCCGGCTACCCCGATGGTTTCGAAGTCACGATGGACTGCCCCAACGACCGCTACGTTAACGACGCTGCGATCTGCCAGGCCGTCGTCGGCATGCTGGCCCGCATCGGCGTCAAGGTGACGCTGCTGGCGCAGCCCAAGGCGCAGTATTTCGCCAAGGTGCTGAAGCCCGGCGGTTACCAGACCTCGTTCTACCTGCTCGGCTGGACGCCCGGCACGCTCGACTCCCACAACGTCCTGCACGACATCATGGGCTGCCGCGACGATCCGAAGTCCAATCGCGGCGAGGCCAATCTCGGCGGCTACTGCAACAAGAAGCTCGACGAACTCGCCGAGAAGGTCTTGCAGGAATCCGACACGACCAAGCGCGACCTGCTGATCAAGGAAGCGTTCGAAATCGGCGCCAGGGATTTCGGCTACATCCCGCTGCACCAGCAGGCGCTGGCATGGGGCGTTTCGAAAAAAGTGAAACTGTCGCAGCGCGCGGACAACCAGGTCCTGCTCTACTGGGCAACCAAACAGGACTAATCAGGCTTCAACACCAGGTCCCGGCGGCTCAACGGCTCCCGGGACCTTTCGCTTCCAGGCGACTGCCGTCCGCCGCCGCACCAGAGCAGTGAAAGGAATCCATGCTCGCTTTCACGCTTCGTCGCGCAATCCAGGCCATCGGCGTCATGATCGCGGTCGGTGTCATCGCGTTCTCGATGTTCCGGTTCGCCGGCGACCCCGTCAACCAGATCGTTTCGCTCGATACGCCTGCCGCCGAACGCGAAGCGGTGCGCAAATCCCTCGGGCTCGACGATCCCGTGCCGGTGCAGTTCATCCGCTATTTTGTCAACGCCGCGCAGTTCAAGTTCGGCGTGTCCTATCAATTCCGCCAGCCGGTCTCGAACCTCTTGATGGAGCGGATGCCGGCGACACTGGAACTCGCCGCCTGTGCCACGATCCTCTCCATGGTGTTCGGCATCCTGATGGGGGTCTACTCGGCGCTGCGGCGCGACACCATTCTCACCAAGGTGTTCCAGGCGGTGTCGCTGATCGGAATCTCGCTGCCGACGTTCCTGATCGGCATCCTGCTGATCTATCTGTTCGCCGTGACGCTGGGCTGGCTGCCGTCGTTCGGACGCGGCGACGTGGTGCGGATTGGCTGGTGGACCACGGGGCTACTCACCGTTTCCGGACTAAAGGCCCTGATCATGCCCTCGATCACGCTGGGCCTGTTCCAGATGACCCTGATCATGCGGCTGGTTCGAGCCGAAATGCTCGAAGTGCTCCGCACCGATTACATCCGTTTCGCCCGTGCCCGCGGCCTGACCACCCGGGCGGTCCATTTCGGCCATGCGCTCAAGAACACGCTGGTGCCGGTCATCACCGTGGCCGGACTGCAGTTTGGCTCGGTAATTGCTTTCTCGATCATCACCGAGACCGTATTCCAGTGGCCCGGTATGGGCTTGTTGTTCGTGCAGGCGATCCAGAACGTCGATATCCCGATCATGGCTGCGTACCTGCTGATGATTTCGCTGATCTTCGTCACCATCAACCTCGTGGTCGACATCCTCTATTCCGTCGTCGATCCGCGCCTGCGCTCGACCATCAGCCGTCCTGCCTGAGGCGAGGTTCTTCATGTCCGATGCCGTCGTCCCACACCAGGCCCCGTCGAATGCGCCCGCCGCGCGTTCCGGTGCGGGCTGGTTCAAGCGCGCGCTCGACAGCGACATCTTCTACTCGTTCCGCCGCTCGCGCATGACCATGGTGGCGGGCGCCGTGACCGTGCTGTTTTTCCTGCTGGCGATCTTTGCGTCGCAGCTGGCAGTGCAGAACCCGTTCGATCCGGCGCAGTTGCAGTTGATGAATTCGCGGATTTCGCCGCTATGGACGGCCGAAGGGCAAGCCCCGTTCCTGCTCGGCACCGACGAGCAGGGCCGCGACGTGTTTTCCGCCATTCTCTACGGCTTGAGGATTTCGCTCACCGTCGGCGTGCTCGGCGTCGTGTTGGCCGGCACGCTCGGCATCACGCTCGGGCTGGTCGCGGGCTATTTCGGCGGCGCGGTCGACGGGCTGATCATGCGCATCGCCGACGTGCAGCTCACCTTCCCCGCGATCCTGATCGCGCTGTTGGTCAACGGCGTCGCCAAGTCCGTGTTCGGCAACCGGCTCGATGCCATGAGCACTCTGGCGGTGCTGGTGGTCGCGATCGGCCTGAGTTTCTGGGTGCAATATGCCCGCACCGTGCGCGGCTCCGTCATGGTCGAGAAGAACAAGGATTACGTCGCCGCCGCCCAGCTGATCGGCCTGCGCGCCCCCGTAATCATGCTGCGGCACGTGCTGCCGAACACGATGGGTCCCATTCTCGTGATCGCCACCATCAACCTCGCGCTCGCCATCATCACCGAGGCGACGCTGTCGTTCCTGGGCGCCGGCATGCCGGATACCATGCCGTCGCTCGGCACCCTGATCCGGATCGGCAACAACTATCTGTTCGCCGGCGAATGGTGGATCGTCGCCTTCCCCGGGATCGCGTTGGCGGGACTGATCCTCTCCATCAACCTGCTCGGCGACTGGCTGCGCGACGCGCTCAATCCAAAACTCCGATGACCATTCCCGTCCTTTCCGTGCGTAACCTCGAGGTGGAATTCCTCACCCGCCGCAGCACGCTGCGCGCCATCAACGGCGTCTCCTTCGACATCGCCAAGGGCGAGGTGCTCGGCGTGGTCGGCGAATCCGGCGCCGGCAAATCGGTCACCGGCCTTGCGGTGATCGGACTGATCGATCCGCCCGGCCGCATCTCGGGCGGCGAGATCTATCTGTCGGGAACGCGGATCGACCATCTGCCGCCGGAAGAAATCCGCCGCATCCGGGGAAAGCGGATCGGGATGATCTTCCAGGATCCGCTGACGAGCCTCAACCCGCTCTACCGGATCGGCGACCAGATCGTGGAAACGATCCGGACCCACCTGAATCTTTCGGAAAGCGCGGCGCGCAAGCGCGCCATCGATCTGCTCGCCGAGGTCGGCATCCCCGCGCCGGAAAAGCGCATCGACGCCTATCCGCATGAATTCTCCGGCGGCATGCGCCAGCGCGTCGTGATCGCGCTTGCGATCTGCGCCGAACCGGAATTGATCATCGCCGACGAGCCGACCACCGCGCTCGATGTCTCCGTACAGGCGCAGATCATTTCGCTGATCAAGCGGCTGGGGCGCGATCACGGCACGGCGGTGATGCTGGTCACCCACGACATGGGCGTGATCGCCGAGACGTCTGATCGGGTTGCGGTGATGTATTCGGGGCGAATTGCCGAGATCGGCCCGGTACAGGATGTCGTGCAGAACCCGCTGCACCCCTACGCCAAGGGCTTGATGGGCGCGATCCCGACGCTTGCGGGTGAAGACAAGCGCCTGGTGCAAATTCCGGGGTCGATGCCGCGGCTGTCGGCGATCCCGCCGGGCTGCTCGTTCAATCCGCGCTGCTCCTCTGCGTTCGACCGCTGCCGCGTCGAACGGCCCGAGCCGCTCACGCACGGTTCGCACGCCGTCGCCTGCCATCTCTTCGATAGCGCGCCCCGCGAAGCTGCGAAGGAGACCGCGGCATGAGCGCCCCCTTCGTCGACGTCAGGAATTTGCGGCGGGTGTTCGACGTCTCGAAGCCATGGCTCAACCGCGTGCTGGAGGGCGGCCATCTGGAGTTCTTGAAGGCCGTCGATGGCGTCACCTTCGACATCAAAAAGGGGGAGACCTTTGCCCTGGTCGGCGAATCCGGCTCGGGCAAGACCACGGTGGCGCGGATGGTCGTGGGACTGCTGCCGCCGAGTTCGGGCGAAGTGATCATCGATGGCGTGTCGATGACGAGTGCCAGGCAGGCGCAGGCCCGCCAGCGCCTGCGGCGTCGAATCCAGATGGTCTTCCAGGATCCCTATGCGAGTCTCAATCCGCGCTTCCGGGTCGATGCCATCGTCTCCGAGCCGATCCGCGCCTTCAACCTGATCCAGGGCGAGCGCGACATTCGTGCGCGCGTCGGTGAGTTGCTAAATCTCGTCGGTCTGCATCCGGACGACGGCCTGAAATACCCGCATGAGTTCTCCGGCGGCCAGCGCCAGCGCATCGCGATTGCCCGCGCGCTGGCATCCGAAGCCGAGTTCATCGTCTGCGACGAGCCGACCTCGGCGTTGGATGTTTCCGTGCAGGCGCAGATCCTCAATTTGATGCGCGACCTGCAGGACAAGTTCGGCCTCACCTACCTCTTCATCAGCCACAACCTCGCCGTGGTCCGCCACATGGCGACCCGCATCGGCGTGATGTATCTCGGCCGCATCGTGGAGATCGCCGAGGGCCGCGAATTGTTCGCCAATCCCCGGATGCCCTATACCAAGATGCTGCTGGGTGCGGTCCCTGATCTGGCGATGTCCGGCCGCCAGCGGATTCCGGTCAAGGGCGAAATTCCCAATCCGATCGATCCGCCGCCCGGCTGCGCCTTCAACCCGCGCTGCCCGCTGGCGTTCGATCTCTGCCGCAAGGAGGCGCCCGTGCTGATCGACGGCGTCGCCTGCCATGCCGTCAACCATCCGGTTGAAGCCGCAGCTTTGGCTTGATTACGGAGACGGGAGCAATGGGTGGCATCCCGGCGGTTGGCATCCAGCCTCGCCTGTGGTCAAGTGCGCCAGCATCGCGATACCATTGCATCGGATTCCCATGAGCAACATCAATCCCGATCCGTTCACCACCCGGCCGGAAATCGAAGGCACTTTTGGCGTCGTTACCTCGACGCACTGGATCGCGACCGCGGTCGGCATGGGCATCCTGGAAAAAGGCGGCAACGCGTTCGATGCCGGTGTTGCCACCGCCTTCACGCTGCAGGTGGTCGAGCCGCATCTGAACGGACCCGGCGGCGACGTGCCGATCATCGTGCACGACACCAGACGCGGCCGCACCGAGGTGATCTGCGGCCAGGGTCCCGCGCCGGCGAAGGCGACCATCGCGCATTACAAGAGCGAAGGCCTGGAAATGGTGCCCGGCACCGGGCTTCTCGCCGCCTGCGTCCCCGGCACGTTCGAATCCTGGATGCTGCTGTTGCGCGATTACGGAACGATGCGGCTGCGCGACGTGCTGGAGCCCGCGATCGCCTACGCCCGCGACGGCTATCCGCTGGTCGAGCGCGCCTCGGCGACAATCCAGGTCGTCGAAAATCTGTTTCGCAAGCACTGGACGACGTCGGCTGCGGTCTACCTGCCGAACAACGAAGTGCCCGTGCCCGGCACGCTGTTCACCAACAAGAAGCTCTCGGAAACCTACGCACGCATTCTTGAAGAGGCTGAAAGCGCCGGCTCCGACCGCGTCGCGCAGATCGAACGCGCGCGAAAATCCTGGTCGCAGGGCTTTGTGGCGGAAGCGATCGACAGGTTCTGCCGCACCCAGGAAGTCATGGACGTCAGCGGCTCGCCGCATCGCGGCGTGCTCTCCGCCGACGACATGGCGCGCTGGCAGCCGACCGTCGAGGCGCCGCTGACGTACGACTATGGCCGCTACACCGTTTGCAAGCCCGGCGTCTGGAGCCAGGGCCCGGTGATGCTGCAGCAACTGGCGCTGCTGAAGGGTTTTGAGCTCGACGGGCTCGATCCCGCAGGCCCCGAATTCATCCACCTGCAGATCGAATGCGCCAAGCTTGCCTTCGCTGACCGCGAGAAATTCTACGGCGATCCCAAGTTCACCGACATCCCGATCGCGACCCTGCTGTCGGACGACTACAATGACGAGCGCCGCAAACTGATTTCGAGAGACAGCGCCTCGCTCGATTTCATCCCGGGCTCGGTGGAAGGTTTCGGCTCGGTGGTCAAGCTGCGCCGCGCCGAAGGCCATCGCGAGGCCGTCGGCGCCATGGGCGCGGGCGAACCGACCGTCGGCCGCTTTGGCGAGGTGCGCGGCGACACCGTGCATTTCGACATCATCGACCAGGCCGGCAACATGATCTCGGCGACGCCCTCCGGCGGCTGGCTGCAATCGTCCCCGGTCATTCCCGAACTCGGCTTCTGCCTCGGCAGCCGCGCCCAGATGTTCTGGCTGGAAGAAAATCACCCGGCGGCGCTGGCGCCGGGCAAGCGCCCGCGCACCACGCTCTCGCCGACCATGGCGCTGCGCGATGGCGAGCCCTACATGGCCTGGGGTTCGCCCGGCGGCGACCAGCAGGATCAATGGACCACGCAATTCTTTCTGCGCCATGTCCACGCCAAGCTGAACCTGCAGGAAGCGATCGACGCGCCCGCGTGGCACTCCGAACATTTCCCGATCTCGTTCTGGCCGCGTACCGCCCGCCCCGGCGTGCTCGTGGTCGAGAACCGCGTGCCGAAGGCGACCGCCGATGCCCTGAAGGGCCGCGGCCATGTGGTCGAGATCGGCCCTGATTGGTCGGAAGGCCGTCTCACTGCCGCCTCCAGGGTTGGCCGCCGCCGCCGTGCGGCCGCCAATCCCAGGGGCATGCAAGGCTATGCGGCAGGACGATAGTGCGAAGAGACAACAAGAGATGACCTGGTCGATCATCGCCCGCGATCCCTCCACCGGCCACATCGGCATCGCGGTCGCTACAAGATTTTTCGCCGTCGGCGCACGTGTGCCACATATCGCCGCCGGCATCGGAGGCATCGCGACGCAGGCGCTGGTCAATCCCTATTACGGCATCGACGGCGTGCCCCTGCTGCGCGAGGGGCGTAGCCCCCGCGAGGTGATCGACACGCTCATTGCCGCCGACGACGGCCGCGAGAGCCGGCAACTGCATGTGATGGACGCCAGGGGTAACATCGCCGCGCACACCGGCCGCGATTGCGTCGATTGGTGCGGGCATATTCAGGGCGACGGCTTTTCGCTTGCCGGCAACATGCTCGCCGGCGCCGCCGTGCTCGGCGACACGGCGCAGGCTTATCTCGCCAACACTGCCCTTCCCTTTGCGCAGCGGCTGATCGCGGCGATGAAGGCGGGCGAAGCCGCCGGCGGCGACAAGCGCGGCAAGCAATCCGCGGCGCTATTGATCCATGGCAATGAGGAATGGTCCGACCACCTGCGCGTCGACGATCATACCGATCCGCTCGCCGAGCTCGAGCGGCTGGAACAGGTCAGCCGTCAACGCTGGGTACATTTCCGCCAGTTCATTCCGACGCGCAGGAACCCGGCCGGCATCACCGACCGCGCGATCATCGATGCAACCATCGAAGCCGCAACGGCGGGCAAGGCATGACGGCGTATTCCCCTCATGGTGAGCAGGCGCACGGCGCCGTCTCGAACCATGAGCCCCCCGCTGGCGGCTTCTTCCTTCGACCCGCAGCAAAGACGCCGTTCTTCCCGAGTGAGCGCAAGCGAACTCATCCGGCGACGGGGGATAGAACGGGCTAAATCACAATCTCGCGCAGCACCCTCCGGCAATCCATCTCATACTCCAGATCGATGACCGGCGGCCGCGCGAAATGCCAGGTCAGGCCCGCGCGCGCGGCGCCGGGAAAGACCAGCGCATCGGCAAACACGGGATAGAAATCATGGATCGTGTAGGTCTGCGTTGCCGTCGCGTCATTCCAGCCGAAGCCGAACTCGCCCATGCGCTTTTCCATCACACCGACGACGTAACGGACCTTGTCCGCGATCCCCTCCGGGCTGATATCGCGGTAACGCACCGTGCGCTCGGCATAGCTGGCGTTGCCGTCCTGCGACTCGCCGCTGCCGGCGATTACGAACGTAGGCGTGGCGCTGTGGCTCGGCCGCGTAAACGAAAACGCGTAAAACGACGGCTCGGACGGCGGATCGATTTCCGGGCAGACATTGCTGCGCGCCACCGGATTGGTCCTCTCGTCGTAGATGCCCCACTCCGCCAGCGTCTTGACGTAGTGCAGGTTGAAATTGCGGAACCCTTCGTCGGTAAATGCGGCCGGCGAGCGCAACTCGCAGGCGCAGAACGACGTCAACGGCCTGCCCGCCGCCTGGATGTAGTTTGCGATTTGCGCGAAACCTTCGGCCAGCGGCACGGCTCTGTCGAAGCGTACCCGCTCGATCTCGTAGCCGGGGTTGGCGGCCACGCCGCCGGAGTATTGAAATACGGCCGGGATGAAGCGGTAGTTGCCGGCGGGAAAGTCGCTCGTCATCGTGCCCCCTGTTTTCTCTGCTAATGGACAGCTTAGCGACCGCGGCCGGCGCAGGACATAAAAAAAGCGACGGCCGCGATTTCCGCGGCCGTCGCCCGTCATTCCTGCCCATTTAGAAAGGATCAGGTCGGCTTCAGCGCGTTGTTGCCAAGATCGAAATCGGCGATCTCCTTGGTCCGCTGCGAGCCGGCCTTGGCCTGGTGGTCGGTGGCCAGCCAGACATAGACCGCCGGCAGCACGAACAGCGTGAACAGCGTGCCGATCGACATGCCCGAGACCACGACGAGGCCAATCGAGAAGCGGCTTGCGGCGCCCGCGCCGGTCGCAGTCAGCAGCGGGATCAGGCCGGTGACCATCGCCGCCGTCGTCATCAGGATCGGACGCAACCGGATCCGGGCCGCCATTTCGATCGCGGATCGCTTGTCGAGACCTTCCTTGAGTTGGAGCTCGTTGGCGAACTCGACCATCAGGATGCCGTGCTTGGTGATGAGGCCGACCAGCGTCAGCAACCCGACCTGGGTATAGATGTTGATGGTCGCGACACCGAAGAACAGCGGGATCAGGGCGCCGACGATCGCCATGGGAACGCTGATCATAATGACGAGCGGATCTCTCAAGCTCTCGAACTGCGCCGCCAGCACCAGGAAGATGATGATGAGCGCGAAGCCGAAGGTGATCGCGAGCTGATTGCCCTCCTGCACATATTGCCGGGAGTCGGCCAGATAGTCGTGGCCGAAACCGTTAGGCATCTTCTTCGCTTCGCCCTCGAGGAAGTCCACCGCCTGCCCGACCGTGACGCCCGGCATCGGCACCGCCGAGAAAGTCGCCGAGTTGAGCTGGTTGTAGTGCGTCAGCGAGTTCGGATCGGTACCCGTCTCGATCGATACGATGGTCGACAGCGGCACCAGTTGCCCGGTGTTGGTCGGAACGTAGTAGCCACCGAGCGATTCCGGCGATAGCCGCATGCCGCGCGGCACCTGCGGGATCACCTGATACGATCGTCCCTCGAGATTGAAGCGGTTGACGTAATTGCCGCCCAGCAGCGTCTGCAACGTGGCGCCAACCTGGGCCAT
Organism: Bradyrhizobium sp.; assembly: GCA_036721875.1. Taxonomy (GTDB): domain Bacteria; phylum Pseudomonadota; class Alphaproteobacteria; order Rhizobiales; family Xanthobacteraceae; genus Bradyrhizobium. The sequence continues at coordinate 15,821 of DAIMKE010000010.1, forward strand.
GTTGATGCCGAGATCGCTCGCCTTGGAACGATCGATGGAGACGCGCACCACCGGCTGGTTGAAGTCGAGATCGCTGTCGGAGACGATGAACAGACCGCTCTTGCGTGCGGCGTCCTTCAGCTTCGACATCTCGTCATAGACGGCCTGGAAGCCGGCAGTCGAATTGATCACCATCTGGATCGGCAGGCCGCCGGGTCCGCCGGGCAGCGGCGGCAGGTTGAAGGCGAACGCCTGCACGCCTTCGATCTTCGAGAGCTCCGCCTGCACCAGCGGCTTCAGCTTGATCGAGGACCGCTCGCGCTCGTCCCACGGCTTGAGCAGCATGCCGGCGATGCCACCCTGCGGTCCGTTGATGCCGTTCAGGACGAAACGCAGGTCGGTCTCGGGAAACTTCGCGAACGCCTTGTCGAGTTTTTCCCCATAGAAATCGACATAATCGATGTTGGCGTATTTCGGCGCCTTGGTCACCGAGAACACGATGCCCTGGTCTTCCTCGGGGGCAAGCTCCTTGGCGGTGTTCATGTAGAGAAAGCCGACCAGGCCGAGGATCGTCAGTGCGAACAGGCCGGTAATCGGACGATAGTCGAGCGAGCGGTCGAGCTGGCGGCCGTACCAGCGCGTCATTGCGCCGAACACCCGGTTGACCAGCTTTGCGAACCGCCCTTCCTCGGCGCTCTTGAGGAAGACCGAGCACATCATCGGCGACAGCGTTAGCGCGATCACGCCCGACACGATCACCGAGCCCGCGAGCGTGAAGGCAAATTCGCGGAACAGCGAGCCGGTCAGGCCGCCTAGAAAGCCGATCGGCGCATACACCGCCGCCAGCGTGATCGTCATCGAGATCACGGGGCCGACGATTTCACGGGCGCCCTGCAGCGACGCCTGCACCGGGGTTTTTCCCTCTTCGAGATGTCGATGGATGTTCTCCACCACCACGATGGCGTCGTCGACCACGAGCCCGATGGCGAGCACCATCGCTAGCAGCGTCAGAAGGTTGAAGCTGAAGCCCAGCACCAGCATCAGGCTGCAGACGCCGATCAGCGACAGCGGAATCGTGACCACGGGGATGATCACCGAGCGGAACGAGGCCAGGAACAGGAAGATCACGACGACGACGATCAATACCGCTTCGATCAGCGTATTCTTCACCTCGTCGATCGAGGACTGAATGAACTTGGTGGAATCGTAAGCCACCTTCATTTTCATCGACGGCGGCAGGTTGCGCTCGATCTCCGGCATCAACGCGCGCACGCCCTTGACCAGCGTCAGCGGATTGCCTTGCGGGGTCGCCTGCACGCCGATGAAGATCGCGCGCTCGCCGCTGAAGGCGACGCTCGCATCCGAGCTCTGGGCGGCGAGTTCGACGGTCGCAACATCCTCGATCCGGACGAAGCCGCCGTCCTTGGACTTGACGATCATCTTCTTGAACTGATCGAGGTTTCGCAGGTCCGTGTTCGTCTGGACGTTCGAGACGATTAAATAGCCCTTGGCCTGCCCGGCCGCGGCCTGGAAGTTGTTGGCGGCGATTGCCGCCGAGACATCGCTTGGCGATACGCCGCGTCCCGCCATCCGCACCGGATCGAGCCACAGCCGCATCGCGAATGTTTGTCCGCCGAGAATGTCGGCGGACGCCACGCCGTCGACCGTCGACAGCACCGGCTGCACCACGCGCGTCAGATAGTCGGAGATCGCCGAGCCCGAGAGTTCGTCGCTGGAGAAACCGAGATACATCACGGCGGTGGTCTGGCCGGTCGTCTTGGTCACGATCGGGTCGTTCGATTCCTTCGGGATCAGGTATTTGACCGAGTTCGTCTTGGCCAACACTTCGGTCAGCGCCTGGTTCGGGTCGAAATTGAGCTTGATGTAGACCTGGATCGTCGAGGTGCCGAGCACCGAAGAGGAAGTGATGTAGTCGACGCCCTCGGCGGAGGCGACGGCCTGCTCGATCGGCGTGGTGATGAAGCCCTGGATCAGGTTGGCCGACGCGCCGGGATAGACGGTCGTGACGTTGATCACGGTGTTCGACAGTTTTGGATATTGCCGGATCGGCAGCACGCTGGCAGCCCGCAGACCGATCAGAAGGATCAGCAGGCTGACGACGACCGCCAGGATCGGACGCTTGATGAAGATATCGGTAAAGGTCATCACAAAGTATCCCGGTGAATTCAGCAGTCCTCTTGGCGCGGTCCTGTCTTCAGGACCGTCGCCAGTCTTTCGCCTGCGCGGCCCCCTCGGGGGCCGCGTTCGTGATCAGTAGCGCGGCGGCTTCGCCGGTATCGGCGGCGTCGGATCGGTCGAGATTGTGACGGGCGATCCCGACTGCAGCTTGAGCTGCCCCACCGAGACGACGCGGTCGCCATCCTTCAGGCCCTTGGTGATCTCGGCGCGTCCGTCCAGGCGCTTGCCGGTCTGCACGAAGGTACGCGTGACGATCAGGCCGGTCTTGCCGTCTTCTTCCTTCTTCTCGCTGACGAGATAGACGGAATCGCCATAGAGCGTGTAGTCGACTGCGGTCTCCGGCACGGTGATGGCCGGCGGCTTGTCCGGCAGCACCACGGTCGTGGTCACGAACATGCCGGGCTTGAGGATCTTGTCCGGATTCTGGATCGTCGCCTGCACGCGGATGTTGCGCGTGTCGGTCGCGATCTGCGGCTCGATGGTGGTAATCTTGCCCTCGAAGGTCCGGCCCGGATAGGCGTCGACGGCGAGACGGACGATCTGGCCGACCTTGAGCTGGCCGGAGTCCTTTTCCGTCACGGTGAAGTTCGCGAACAGCACCGAGAGATCCGTCAGCGAAACGATCTGCGTACCAGCGGTCAGATATTGTCCGACCTCGACCCGGCGAACGCCGAGTTCGCCGTCGAACGGCGCGCGGACCAGCTTCTGCGAGATGATGGCTTCCGTCTTGGCAATGCTGGCGCTGGCCTGGTCGAACGCCGCCTGCGCGGTATCCACCGTCGCCTGCGGCCCGACCTGACGCTCCGCCAGTTGCTTGGCACGGTCGAGCGTAATCTGCGCCACGCGCTGCTGGGCCTTGAAGTTGGCAAGGTCGCCCTGGTCCGGGCCGTCGAACAGTTGCACCAGCGGCGTGCCCTTCTTCACGCTGGCACCCGGCGTGAACAAGATGTCGGTGATGCGTCCGTTGACGTCGGACGTGACATTGACCTGGTGCACGGCGGCGAGATCGCCGACCGCGGTCAGAAGATTGGGAATGGTTTCGGCC
>DAIMKE010000011.1:0-18923 GCA_036721875.1 Bradyrhizobium sp.
CCAGCGCCTTGGTCTCGGCCATGGCTTGCGGGCCGTTGGCGAGCAACTGCTCCACGACCTTTGCACCGGCGGCTTCCAGTTCGGCCAGCGGCACCACTTCGTGCACCAAGCCGATGCGGCGCGCATCCGTCGCGCCGAAGCGCTCGCCGGTCAGTGCATAGCGGCGGACCTGGCGCACACCGATGGCGTCGCAGAGCTGCGGGATAATGATGGCCGCGGTCAGTCCCCAGCGGACTTCGGTGATCGAGAACAGCGCATTGTCGGCGGCGATCACGACGTCGCAGGCCGAGATCACGCCGGTGCCACCGCCGAAACAGCCGCCCTGCACCAGCGCCACCGTCGGGATCGGCAGCGTATTCAGCCGCTGGACGGCTTCGAACGTGGCGCGCGACACCGCTTCGTTGTCAGCCGCCGATTTCGGCCGCACGCCGTTGATCCATTTCAGGTCCCGCGCCGGCCTGGAAATGCTTGCCGTTGCCCTTGAGCACGACAACCCGGAGGTTCGGCTTGCTGCCGAGATCCTCCATCGCCGCGAGCACGCCGTTGATCAGCCCGGCATCATAGGCATTGTTCACCTCGGGACGATTCAGCGTGACGGTGGCTACACCGCGTGCATCGAGATTCCACAAAACCGGATTGGCAGTCATCGGCGGCCCCTTGTCGTGATGATCGGGCCGGCAATATGCCGAAGCGGCGGTGATTGATCCATCCTGTTTCGCCATGCCAGCGATGCAAACCACATCACCGGTTGCGCCACGGCTCAAGCTTGTGGAAACTGCCGCTCTCGATCCCCCCTCGGCAGGACAGTCCACCCATGCGGATTTGCGTTTTCGGTGCGGGCGCCGTCGGCAGCCACTTTGCGGTGCGGCTCGCGCTGGCAGGGCATGATGTCTCCTGCGTGATGCGGGGCGCGCACCTCGATGCGGTGAAGGCCAACGGGCTGACGCTGCGTGTCGGAGATGCCGAATTCAGGGCGAAGGTGCGCGCGTCGGATGATCCCGCAACGCTCGGGCCGCAGGATGCCGTCATCTGCACATTGAAGGCGACCGGCCTGCCCAGCCTCGCGACCAGCGTCCAGCCTTTGCTCGGCGACGACACCGCCGTGGTGTTCGCGCAGAACGGCATTCCCTGGTGGTACGATGTCGGGCTTTCCGCAAGACACCCTCCTGTCCCTGATCTGGCGTTTCTGGATCCCGGCGGCCGCCTGCGCGCGGCGATCCCGAAAGAGCGAATCGTCGGCGGCGTGGTATTCTCGTCCAACGAAATCATCGCGCCGGGCGTTGCCGCGAACCTTTCGCCGGAGCGCAACCGGCTTCTGATCGGCGAATGCGACGACCGTCCGACCGAGCGGATCGCGCGGCTGCGCGCGGCGCTCAACGCGGCCACGATTGAATCGCCCGACGTCAAGGAAATCAGAGAGACGGTCTGGTCGAAACTCCTGACCAACATGTCGATGTCGGTGCTGTGCCTGTTGACCGGGCAGACCGCGCGCGCCGTCCGCGACGATCCCGCGCTGGCCGATGTCGTGCCGCGCCTGCTCGACGAGGCCGGCAACGTCGCGCAAAGCGCCTACCCCGAGGTCAAGCGCGTCACCCGCTCCGGCCCGGCGCCGGACCACAAGCCGTCGATCCTGCAGGATTACGAACTCGGCCGCGCCATGGAGATCGACGCGCTGGTCCGCGCGCCCGCCGCATTCGCGCGCGCCGCCGGGCTTTCGACCCCGATGCTCGACTTCATGGGTGCGCTGGCAATCCGCCAGGCGCGCGACCAGGGACTCCACAAAAATTAAGGCCACGCATCAAGGGAGGCTGCGACATGCACGTCAAAGGCAAGGTTTGCGTCGTCACGGGAGCGGCGAGCGGTATCGGCGAGGCTGTGGCGCGCGCCTACGCGGAGGCCGGTGCGCGAGGCGTTGTCGTCGCCGACCTGAAGTCTTCGCGCGATAAGCTGGCGAAGGTCGCGGGCGATATCGATGGCCTCGCCGTGACCGGCGACGTCGGGCTCGAAGAAGACATCAAGGCGCTGATCGCCGCGGCCGAGGACAAGTATGGCCCGGTCGACGTGTTCTTTTCGAATGCCGGCCTGTCACGCAAGGGACAGGAGACCGCCTCGGACGCCGACTGGGACGTGAGCTGGCGGGTGCACGTCATGAGCCACGTGTTCGCAGCGCGCGCGCTGGTGCCGGGCATGCTGGCGCGGGGATCGGGCTATTTGCTCAACACGGCGTCTGCGGCAGGATTGCTGGCGTCGCTGAACTCGATGCCCTACGGCGTCACCAAGAATGCGGCGGTGGCGCTCGCCGAGCATCTCGCCATTCAGTATGGCGACCGCGGCATCCGCGTGTCCGTGCTGTGCCCGCAGTCGGTGCAAACAGGCATGACCACGCCGGGCCCGAGCGCGGCGAGGGTCGATGGCGTGCTGCAGCCGCCGGAAGTGGCGCGCATGGTGATCGAAGCGATGGAAGCCGAACGCTTTCTCATCCTGTCGCATCCGCAGGTCGCCGAATACATGCTGCGCAAGGCCTCCAGCCGCGACCGCTGGATCGCCGGCATGCGGCGGCTGCGCGACAAGATCTACGGCGCGCCACAGTCAACCTGAGCTTTTTGGTGCGAACGGCTGCAATATTCCGGTGTAGGGCTTCGCGCCCGGCGAGGCGTAGGAACCGCGGCGTGACGTGGTGAGCTTCAGGCCCGCGAGCGCCTCGGCCTGTTTCACCGCAGCCGCCACACCGTCGATGACGGGCACGCCGAACTTGCGCGAGAGCTTTTGTGGAAGATCGGCCATGCCCGCACAGCCCAGCACGATCGCCTCCGCCCCCTTGTCGAGCGCACGGGCGATCTCGGCTTCGAGCTTTGCCTCCGCACCCGAGCCCGGCTTTTCGAGATCGAGCACCGCGACGTCGCAGGCGGTGACTTGCACCCTCTCGGCAAAGCCGTAGCGCCGCACCAGTTCTTCGAGCGGCACGATCGAGCGCGGCAGCGTGGTGACGACCGCGATACGTTTTGCGATTTGCCCGGCAGTTACCAGCGCCGCCTCGCAAATGCCGACCACCGGGTAGTTCGCTGCCGTTCGCGCGGCGTCGAGCCCGGTATCGTCGAAACAGGCGATGATCGCCGCATCGGCATCCGGCGTGCCGACCAGCGCCTGGATCAGGCCGGGAACGGCAAAGGCCTCGTCGTAATATCCCTCGATCGAGACCGGTCCCATCGCGGACGTCACGGCCAATATTTCGGTACCGGGCGCTGCGACAGCCCGCGCGGCCGCGCCTATCGTCTCGGTCATTGATGCAGTCGTGTTCGGATTGACGATCAGGATTTTTGTCATGGGCACATCGTAGCCGGGATGGAACGAAGCGCAACTCTCCCACCGTCGTCCCGGCCTTGAGCCGGGACGGCACTAGAGGAGCTACCCGACGACCCTATCCACCCACGCCGCGAACGCATCCAGCGCCTCGCTCATGACCTCGCGATCGTTTCTCCCCGAACTCTTCAGCACATGAAAGGAATGATCGGCGCCATCGAGCAGATGCAGCGTTGCCCGCGATCCCAGGCCCTTGACGACGGGCTCGAGCAGGCTCAGTTCCGCCAGCGCATCGCGCGTGCCCTGCAGGAACAGCATCGGAATCTTGACCTCGGCGAGATGCTCGGCGCGGTCGCTGGAAGGCTTGCCGGCCGGATGCAGCGGAAAGCCGAGAAACGCCAGCCCGCGAACGCCGGGTAACGGCGAAAGCGCCTGCGCCTGCGAAGTCATCCGCCCGCCGAACGATTTGCCACCCGCAAACAGCGGCAGCGATGGACAGCATCGGCCGGCTTCCGCGACCGCGGCGCGGACGGCGGCTTGCGCGACCCTGGGTGCATCCGGCCGCTTGCTGCCCTTCTCCATGTAGGGAAACTGATAGCGCAGGGTCGCAATCCCGCGCTCGCCGAGACCCGCAGCAATAGCTTCCATCGACGAGTGAGCCATGCCCGCGCCGGCCCCGTGCGCGAACACGTAGCACGCACGCGCCTGCTGCGGCCGGATCAGAAGCGCCGATACCGCCTCGCCGGGGCTGATCTCTATTCGGCGCGGTTGCGCGCTAACGTCTGTCATATGATCCAACCGGCATCCACTATGTCGGGCGGAACACTATACTTCGCAACATCCCGGCCGAAGCCAAAAAAGACCACGGCCGGAAAACTGGCTGTTGACCGTCATGCCGCGGAGAGGAAGTCCCGCTTCAATCCCATCTGGTCGACGAACGGCCTTTCATCCATCAGCGCCCGCTGGAATGCAGGGGTTGCGGTAATCTCGCGAACATATCTCGCGAACTTCGGATATTTGGCGGCGTCGATCGCAAAGCCCAGATACTGATAGACGATGAAGTTCGACACGATGGCGATGTCGGCCAGCGTCATGGCGTCGCCGACCAGGAACTTTCCGGTGATCTGCCCGTCCAGATAGAGAAGTATTTTCGGCACCACGTTCGTCAGGACGTCGTCGACCACGGACTTGTCGGTCGGGACGTTGCGGATGTTCGGCCCGACCACGGTCTGTGCGAACAGCGGATGCACGACATGCCGGAAGACGGTGCCGCCGGCATAGGCGTCGAACCACAGCACGCGGGCGTGGTCCCTGATGTCTTCAGGGAGAATCGGGCGCGCAGGCTGCTTCCTGTCGAGGTATAGGCAGATGGCGGTCGAATCCGCCAGCGTGAAGTCGCCGTCCTGCATGACGGGAATCAACCCTGTTGGGCTCAGCGTACTCCAGTTGGCAGGCGGATTTCCGGGAATGACCGGGATCACCACTTCGAACCGGTAATCGATCTTCTTGAGGATCGCGGTGACGATCGTCTTTCGGGTATGAACGGAAAGCGGAACGCCGTGGATCGTAAGCATGTTCACTCCTGTTGGGGTTGGCCGCTGGCCGGAATTCGGCACAGCAGTTCTGGTCGCCGGAACGCGCATGCGTCCGGATCGGGTGGCGTCAAGAAAGCGGGAGAAGCTAGGCGGCGGGCCGGATCGGAAACTGGATTTCAACCAGCGCCCCGTCAAAGCCGGGCGGACCTGTGATCGGCTCCAGGAACACTTCGCGGCACGGCCCGGCGATCTGGTAGTTGTTGGCTTCGATCCAGGTACCAACCGCGCCGAATGACGTATGGCTTTCCATGTTGGTGCCCGGCCTGACCAGCGTCGCCATGTTTTCCACCCCGGGCAGTTCGCTGGCCCGCAGCAGATAGTCGCCCGTCAGGCGTATGCCGGCGTTCGAAGGCCGGGTCAGCGAAAAACCGATCTCAAGATCGAGCTTCTCGTCATCATGATCGTTGCGGGAGACCACGATCAGTCTGTCACGCAGCGCCGGTCTGATCTGCCGCGCGCCGTCCTCGGCGACGAGGCGAACCATGCGGACCACCTCGTCCATGTCGGCGCACGAACATTGCAGCGAGAGAAACGGCGTCGGCTCGACCGATTTGAGGATGACATCGAAACCTTCCGTCCCGCCATGCCGGTCGATCTGCGCGATGCGGGACTCGATATGCCGCAGTCGCGTTTCCTCCTCGCGCAGCGAACGCTCCACTTCTGCCCGCTTCAGGGTGAGCATGGCCCGCAACTCGGTGGCGGAGATCTCGTCCTTGAGCAGCGGCCCGATCTGTACCAGCGACAGGCCGAGCTCCTTCAGGGCAAGAATGCTGTTCAGCCGCGGCAATTGCCTGATGCTGTAATAGCGATAGCCGGTCTGGGCATCGATTTGGGCAGGCTGCAGCAAGCCAAGCTGGTCGTAGAACCGCAACTGCCTGGCCGAGACCTGCGCGATCTGCGCGAATTCACCGATCCGGAACATCAAAACTCTCTCAGCTTGCGATGAAGGCCTGCAGGGAAAATGAGGCGGGTTGTCATCAGCGGCTCCTCTGTTTCGAGGAGCGCGTTATGCGGGTTTGACGCAGCGTCAAAGTCAAGCGGCTATTTCATACGTGCCGGCGTCACAAAACTGGCATGGAATTAACTGACACCGAATTCCTGGGCATATCTCGCAGGACGCCGCCGAAACGAATCGGTGGGATTTTCGATGCCCCTTACAATGCCGCGATCGGCGCGAAATCGTACCGCGCGCCCGTCCGTCGGATTTATGGACAGGCCGATGACGCCACTATAGGATGGTATGATACTCGATCGCACGCCAGAGATGATTCGCTTGTCCGGCGCTTTTGATAACAGACATTTTTGCGCGCTCGCAGCGCGGTTTTGAGAAGGGGCACGCCATGCGTGGCAAAACGATTGCAGCGGTTGTCGTCGGGGCACTGGTCGTCGGCGGCGCTTACCTCGCCTTCAGGGACGACATCACCGCTCTCTGGGATCAGCTCCACGTCAAGATCGCGGAGTATCCGCAACCGAAGAAGACCGCCTGGCTCGACCAGGGCATCTCCAAGGAAAAGCTGAGCTGGTATTATCACGCCGACCAGGGCACGCGGACGTTCGGCTTCCCCTACGAATGGTTCATGGCGCTGGAGCAGCCGACGATTCCGTGGCTGGTCTTCAACAAGGTCGGCGACTTCAGCGAGACCGCCTATCTGGACCGCTATGGCTTCATCCCGGACACCATCATCCCCGGCAAGAAGGCGCTTCCGATCGGCCTCGCCAAGGGCGGTCCGATGCTGGACCCCTCGGGCGTGCCGTGGAAGAACCCGCGCACCAGGGAGATCATGAACGGGATCGGCCTGACCTGCGCGGCCTGTCATACCGGACGCTTTACTTACAAGGACACCGCAGTCATCGTCGACGGCGGGCCCGCGCTCACCACCCTGTTCAAGATGAAACAGGGCATGGGCGTTTCCCTGCTGCTGACGCGTTTTATCCCGAGCCGGTTCAACCGGTTCGCCGAAAACATCCTGGGACCGGAATCCACGTTCGCCGAGCGCGAGGCGCTGAAGGACCAGCTCGGCCAGGTGCTGAAGCAATACGGCGAAGTCCAGGCGCTGGAAGAGCGCGTCGCCGCGCAGAGCGTGCTCGAAGGTTACGGACGGCTCGACGCGCTGAACCGGATCGGCAACCAGGTGTTTTCGATCGACCTGAAGAAGCCGGAGAACTACGCGGGTTCGTCCGCGCCGGTGCATTATCCCCGGATCTGGAACACGCCGTGGTTCGACTGGGTGCAGTACAACGGCTCGATCATGCAGCCGATGGTACGCAACGCCGGCGAGTCGCTTGGTGTCTCGGCCGAGCTCAATCTCACCGATCCTTCAAAGGGCCTTTGGAAATCCAGCGTGAACGTGGAGTCTCTCTTCGAGATGGAACAGATGATCAAGGGCGACACGCAGCCGAACGCGAAGGACGGCTTCCCGGGCCTGCGGTCTCCGAAATGGCCGGGCGACATCCTGCCGCCGATTGACCAGAAACTGGCCGCGCAAGGGGCCGAGCTCTACAAGACCCATTGCCAGGAATGTCACCGCCCGCCGGTGTCGAGCCCGGCGTTCTGGGACTTCAACAACAAGGACTGGTGGACCAAGAACGAGGCGAATGAGCCGATCCTGAAAGTCGAGAACGTCCTGATCTCGCACATCGGGACCGATCCCGCGCAGGCCGAAGACATGCTCAACCGAACGGTGTCCGTTCCCGCCCATCTCGGTATCGACGAGAGCGGCTTTGCCGCCGCGCTCGGCGCCGTGGTTGCAAAGACCGTCAATTACGTCTTCGACCACAAGAAGCCGCCGGTGAGCCCGGAAGACCGCAAGAAGATTGACGGCTACATGCCGAACAAGCTTCGCGCCGAGCTGGCCTACAAGGTTCGTCCGCTCAACGGTGTCTGGGCGACACCGCCCTATCTGCACAACGGCTCGGTGCCGACCGTCGAGGCATTGCTGGGGCCGCCCGAGGACCGGCCGAAGAAATTCTATCTCGGCAACCGCGAATACGATCCCGTCAACCTCGGTTACAAGTTCGACAAGATCGAGAACGGCTTCGAATTCGACACCTCGATTCGCGGCAACTGGAATACCGGCCACGAGTTCAGGAAGGAATACAGCAAGACCAGGGAAATCAAGGGCGTGATCGGGCCGGCGCTGTCGCCCGGTGACCGCAAGGCGCTAATCGAATACCTCAAGACGCTGTAGGAACTTCGCGCGCCCCCGCGATTACCGGACCCGCGCGCATGTCAGGCCCGCATCGCTGCGGGGACGGAAGCGGGCCTGCGCAATTGACCGCCAGCGCGCTTTACGCTGTTCTGTCAGGCATGATCGCGAGCCCGTGAAGACGCCGTCAGCAAGAGCGGCGCGGCTCGCGACGGGAAACGCTTCGAGCCGGGAGCCCGCATGCCGCCGCAAGACCAGCCTCACCGTGCGCCTGAAGTCGGCGTGGATTTCGACGCCATCATCGTCGGCGCCGGCTTCGCCGGCATGTACATGCTGCACCGCCTGCGCGGCCTCGGTTTCACCGCGCGGGTGTACGAGGCTGGGGGCGGCGTCGGCGGCACCTGGTACTGGAACCGTTATCCCGGCGCGCGCTGCGACGTCGAGAGCATGCAGTATTCGTTCTCGTTCTCCGAGGAACTCGACCAGCAATGGGACTGGTCGGAGAAATACGCGCCGCAGCCGGAGATCCTGAGCTACGCCAATCACGTCGCCGACCGTTTTGATCTCCGCCCGCATATCCTGTTCGACACCCGCGTCACCGCGGCCACGTTCGATGAAAAAGCAAAGTGCTGGCGCATCGAGACAGATCGCGGCGATCGCGTATCGGCCAGGTTCTGCATCATGGCCGTCGGCTGCCTCTCGGCGGCCAACCATGTCCCTTTCAAGGGACGCGAGGATTTCAAGGGACCGATCTACCACACCGGCGAATGGCCGCATGAAGGGGTCGATTTCACCGGGCTTCGCGTCGGCGTCATCGGCACCGGATCATCAGCGATCCAGTCGATCCCGATCATTGCGGAGCAGGCATCCGCGCTGACGGTGTTCCAGCGCACCGCGACCTACACCGTGCCGGCCTGGAACGAGAAGCTGACGCCGGAATATCGCCGCGCGATCAAGTCTGACTATCCGGCGCTCCGCGCCAAGGCCCGCGCGCGGCCGACCGGTTTCTATTTTCCGTTCAACATGAAGCCCGCGCTCGAAGCCACGCCGGAAGAACGCACGCGGCAATACGAAGAAGCCTGGCAGCGCGGCGGGCTGCCGTTCCTCGGCGCCTATGGCGACCTGCTGTTCGAGAAGGCCGCCAACGACACCATCGCCGATTTCGCGCGCGAAAAAATCCGTTCCATCGTCAAGGATCCTGCCACCGCCGAGTTGCTGTGCCCCCACAACGTGTTCGGCTGCAAGCGCCTGTGCGTCGATACCGGATATTTCGAGACCTACAATCTGCCACATGTGAAGCTGGTCGACGTGTCGGAGACGCCGATCGAGCGTTTCATCGCCGGCGGCATCGAAGTGAACGGCACCGAGTATCCGCTCGACGCCATTGTCTGCGCGACCGGCTTTGCCGCCATGACGGGATCGTTCGACAAGATCGCGATCACCGGCCGCGGCGGCCGTTCGCTGGCGGAGAAATGGCGGGCCGGCCCCCGCACCTATCTCGGCGTGGCGACGGCGGGCTTCCCCAATCTCTTTACGATTACCGGGCCGGGCAGCCCCTCGGTACTGGCGAGCATGATCCAGGCCATCGAGCAGCATGTCGACTGGATGGCCGACTGCATGGCACACATGCGCGACATCGGCGCCGCGACCATCGAACCAGTGCAACCTTACGAGGACGAATGGGTCGAGCACGTCAACGACGTCTCGAAGATCTCGCTGCGCTCGACCTGCAGTTCCTGGTACGTCGGCACCAACATCCCCGGACGCCCGCGCGTGTTCATGCCCTATATCGGCGGCTTTCCGATCTACGTTCAGAAGTGCAACGAGGTCATGAGCAACGGCTTCGAGGGCTTCGTCATGGAAGGCGGCGATCTCGGCAACGAAGCGCCCCGTGTGAGGCTCACCGAACGATGGCGCGTCCCGCTCGACATCGAGGTGATCTCGCCCGCCGCAGTCGCCGCACGGCGCGTGCCTGTGGTGTGAAAGCCTATCTTGCCAACCGAGCTGTTCCATTGCATCAAGTGGCGCAACGCGTGTGCTTGAGGAAATCGTTGTCAATCAAGGGAAATGCATGACCACGCCGCTCGACCCCGTCATAGCCCAGATCATTCCGCTGCTGCCGCTGCGCGATCCCGACAACATGACGCCGCAGAGTGCGCGCGATGCGCTCAGCGCGCTGGCCGCAGCGCGCGCGGCGGTACCACCACCGCCAGTGATGAGCGCGGAAAACACCAGGGTGAAGGGCGCCGCCGGCTTCCTCGCGGCGCGGGTCTATCGAAACACCAACGGCGCATCGCCGACGGTGCTGTTCTTCCACGGCGGCGGCTGGGTTGCCGGCGACCTCGACACCCATGACCGCCAGGCGCGCCTGCTCGCCATCGAGACCGGCGCCGTCGTGGTCTCGGTGGATTATCGCCGCCCGCCCGAGGTGCGTTTTCCCGGTGCCTTCGAGGATGCCTTCGCCTCCGCAAGGGACGTCGTCGCGCGCATCGCCGAGTTCGGCGGCGATGCCGCGCGCGTCGGCGTCGCCGGCGACAGCGCGGGCGGCAACCTCGCAGCCACTACCGCCATCGCCTGCCGCGACGCCGGCATCGAACTGTCGGCGCAGTTGCTGGTCTATCCCGTCACCGACGTCGTCGGGAATTTCGCGGATACAAACGAGAACGCGCGCTTCCCCTCGCGCAGCGAGAATGCCGAAGGTTACTTCCTGTCGCGCGCCGTGATGGAGTGGTTCTGCGGGCACTATCTCGCCGACGCCGCCCACGGCGCCGATTGGCGCGTGTCGCCGCTGCGTGCCAGCAATCTCGCCGGGGTAGCGCCGGCGGTGGTCACCACGGCCTGGTACGATCCGCTGCGTGACGAGGGCAAGGCCTATGCGGAAGCGCTCATAGCTGCCGGCGTTCCGACCAGCTATCACGACGGCCCAGGCCTGATCCACGGCTATTTCGGCCTCGGCGATGCCTCCGAGGCCGCCCGGCGCGAAGCGCAACGCGCGCGAGCGGATTTCAAGGCGTTGCTGCACAAGGGCGTCTAGCGACCGGCAATCGTTTAGCGTGGCGCCGGCTCGATCGTCACCCCGGCGGCGAGGCGCTCGACGTCCTCGATCCGGCACAATTCCGTCCCGGGGTGGATCAGCGCGGCGGCGCCGGCTGCGACCGCGAGACGAAAAGCGTCTTCGCGCGATGCCCCTGACGAAAGCCGCCAGATCAAGCCTGCCAGAAAGCTGTCGCCGGCGCCGACGGCACTTCGCGGTGTGATCGGAATGGGTGGCGCCCGCAGCACCTCGTTGCGGGTCACCAGCACTGCCCCAAGATGGCCCATCGTCAGCGCCACGGTGGCGACCTTTCCGCCGGCGACGAGCGCTTTGGCTGAGGCTTCCCATTCGTGGGCGTTCGACGGATCGCTGCCGCTCGCAGGTTCGGCTTGATGAGATCGACCCCTTCGGCTACCGCGGCTGCGAGCGCCGGACCCGACGTGTCGAGAACAAAGCCCGCGCCGCGCTGCCTCGCCATTCGCGCGACCCGTGCATAGAAATCCGGGGGTACGCCCTCGGGCAGGCTGCCGCTCGCGACCACAAGGCGCGGAAACGGTTCGATTGCCGCAACTAGGCTCAGGCATTGTTGCCATTCCGGCGGACTGAGCTGCGGACCCGGCAGAATGAACCGGTACTGCTTGCCGGTCGCGATTTCGTCGACGAAGAAATCCTCGCGCGTTTCGCCCGCAATCGTCCAGGTCTGGCTGACGACGCCTTCCTGATCGAGCAGTTGCCGCAGCAGGCCTCCGATCGCGCCGCCGACCGGGTAGATCGCGCGCGCATCGCCGCCGAGCCGCCGGATCACCCGCGCCACATTGATCCCGCCGCCGCCGGGATCGCGGCGTTGCGATTTGCCGCGAAGCTTGGCCACGGGCTGGATGCGGTCGACCGACGTCGAAAGATCCACGGCCGGATTGAGCGTGATGGTGACGATGTCGGTCATGCGGCTGAGCGGCTGGTTCGAACAAGTCCGCGTTGATGACACCGACGCGGTGGCGATCCCGGGAAGACTCGAACTTCCGACCTACGGTTTAGGAAACCGTCGCTCTATCCGGCTGAGCTACGGGACCGAGAACCCGCGCCGGCAACGGCGGGTCTGACCCGTCCATAGCAGAGCCGCGGGATGATCGCCAGTGTCCGAAATGCCGGAAATCGTGACTCCGCCGCCCCCTGGTGACGCAGATTGTGATAATGCAGGGGAGCTGCACGCACGCCCCCCTGGAATTTCAGACTGGGATTGCTGAAGGATCCCCCGGACATGAAAGCCTGTCTTTTCGTCATCGGCGCGTTCGCAGCGATGCTTGCATTGCAACCGACACCGGCGGATGCCCGCACCGATTCCTATTGCCTTCGTCGGGCCGGATCGATCGGCCCGGGTCGGTGCGATTTCAGCACGCGGGCGCAATGCATGCGCATCGCGTCGGCATCGAACGCGACCTGCAGCCGCCGTTCCAGATCGTTTCATCACAGCCCTTCACGCACACGTGGAG
Organism: Bradyrhizobium sp.; assembly: GCA_036721875.1. GTDB lineage: Bacteria > Pseudomonadota > Alphaproteobacteria > Rhizobiales > Xanthobacteraceae > Bradyrhizobium. The sequence goes on from DAIMKE010000011.1 coordinate 12,566, forward strand.
GCGTTTGGAATTAGCCTTCCGATGTCACAGGGAAACTGTAAGGGGAATTTGCCATGCACCGCACCACCCTGATCCTGCTCGGCATCGCCAGCCTGACTTCGCTTGGCGTGGCACCGGCGGAGGCCGCGAGGCGCCAGTATCCCTACTGCATGCAGGGTGCAAAATCGCCCGGGCTGAGCAACTGCACTTTCACCAGCCGGGCGCAGTGCCAGGCCACGGCATCGGGCAGGCGTATGACGTGCATCAGAAACCCGTTTTACGGACAGCCGGCCCGCCGCTCGACGTCGTGAGCGACAGCGCCGCAAGCAAGGGTGTCAAGCCTGCAAGCGGCCACCGCTTGCAGGCTTCCGCAACATTGGACGCCCCACGGACGACGCTCGGAAACCCGCGTTCCGCCGCTACGCCTTGATGTTGTTCTCGCGGACGACCTGGCCCCAGGTGCTGACCTGCTTGGCAAAGAACGTCTGGAAGTCCTTGGCGTCGGCGAGCAGCAACGTCATCTGCTGCGTATCCTTCAGGTTTGCCGCAACGGCCGGCTCGCTCAGGATTTCCTTCACGGATTTGGCCATGCTGGCGATGACATCGGGCGGCGTGTCCTTTGGTGCAAAGATGCCCCACCAGGCCAGCGTTTCGAAATCGGGATAGCCGGCCTCGATCGCGGTCTGGGTGTCCTTGAGCGCAGGCATCCGCTCGCGTCCCATCTGCAGGATGGGGCGCAGCCGGTTGGTGCCGAGTTGCGCCGTGATCAGCGCCGCCGATCCCACGATCAGGTCGACATGACCGCCGAGCACGTCGTTCATGGCGGGGCCGCCGCCACGGTACGGCACATGCGTGATCTCGACGCCGGCCTTCTTGCCGAGCACGGTCATCGCAAGATGGCCCAGCGTGCCGATGCCGACGGAAGCGTATTTCACAGCGCCCGGGTTTGCCTTGCAGGCCGCAATCACGTCGGCAAAGCTCTTGTACGGTCGTTCGGCATTCGCCGCGACGACGTAGGGCGCGGTGCCGACCAGGAACACCGGCATCAGATCTTTCTCGACGTCCAGCCCCGGCTTTTCGAGAATCGAAGGGATGACCGCGTGCGAGTCGAAGGTCACGAGAAACGTCGTGCCGTCTGGTGCACTCTTGGCGACCTGCACGGCGCCGAGCGAGCCGGCCGCACCCGACTTGTTTTCCACCAGCACGGTCCGGCTGAGCTTCGTCTGCAAGTGCGACTGCAGCAACCGCGCCAGCGCGTCGGTGGATCCGCCGGGCGGGAACGGCACCACCAGCGTCATGTTCTTGGCCGACTGGGCCCATGCTGGCGTGACCGCGAACGCAGCGGACGCCGCAAGCAAACTACGTCTCGTTATCTTCACCAAGGTGCTCCTCCCGATTGATATTGTCGTTTCTTGTTGTCTAGTCGCAAACTCTTACGAATTTCCGAAGCCGGATCCGGCCTTTTTATACTCCGGCCGTGGCGGGCTGAAGATGTCGAGCACGCGAGCCCCCTCCGGTCCAGCCCGCATCGTGTGCGGCACGTTTCCCGGCGTGCGCCAGAAGTCGCCCTTCTTGACCGCAATTTCCTCGCCGCCCTGAACCCGGATCGCCGAGCCGTCGAGGAGCACGCCCCATTGCTCCTCGGGGTGATGATGCAGGGTGCCTTCCGCATGCGGCCCCAGCGTCACCACCGACAGCATGGCGTGTTCGCCGGAGAAGATGCGCGTCGTGACGCCCGCCGCCAGATCGCGAAACAGGCCGTCGTTTGGATTATCAAGATTATGAAATTCGCTCTTCTGACTCATCGCTCCCTCCTCACGCGCGTGGCGCGTCAATCAAGCAAGACTTCAAGACTTGGCATAGCTGCCCTGGTAGCGGCCTTCGCGGATCGAGACGAGCGTTTGCTCTTCGCGCACGATCTGGGCGCGCACCGCCTCGAGCAAACCGGTCGCGACCGAGACCGGAAACGACACCACGCCGTCCTCGTCGCCCACCACGATGTCGCCGGGGCTGATCACCGAGCCGCCGATCGAAACCGGCACGTTGATTTCGCCCGGCCCGCTCTTGTAGGGGCCGCGATGGATGACCGCGCGGGCAAAACACGGGAAATCCGACGCCGCGAACGCGGCGACGTCGCGGATCGCGCCGTCGATCACATAGCCCGCCGCGCCTCTGTATTCAGCGATGCTCTTCATGATCTCGCCGACCAGCGCCCTGGTCTCGTCGCCGCCGCCATCGACCACGATGACGTCGCCCGGTCCGACCAGTTCGAGCGCGGCATGGATCGCCAGATTGTCGCCGGGCCGCGTGCGCACGGTAAAGGCGGTTCCGACCAATCGGCCGCCACGATGGAAAGGCCGCAGGCCCACCGCTCCGGGAAGCCTGGCGAGATTATCGCTGATGATACACGTCGGCGCGTCCCTGAACGCCTCGATCAGTTCGGGCGCGGGCTTCGGCACGCTCGTCATGGCGGTGGTAATGCTCATGCAGACTGTTTCTCCCCTGGTGGCTTCGGCGCATTCGCGCGTGCAACCGTCGCGCGACGAACGAAGCGTCATCTATTCTGTTGTTCCGCGAGCTGGCGCAACATCGACAGCGCAAAGCAATTCTGCCCGCTGCCCACATGAAGGTTCCGCCGTCGCAAAACAAGCAAGATTTCGCAGGAGCAGGTATAATGGATTTGGATAGGTTCCAGTAAATCTGCCGACATAAACTTCAACCCCTGCGTGCGCCTTAACATGAAGTTAACCGGACCGTTCGACTGTAAAGGAGATTCGACGATTTGAACGCCGGTCACCCACGATGCTGTTCCAAAACCTGGTTCCCTCGCCTGCGCTTTCCATCGCGCAATTTTCCGACATCGATTCCTTCCGGCCCGTGGAGTTCGTCGCGGATGCGCGCAGCGTTCCGCTGAACCTCGTGAATTTCCACACCGCTCGCGCGACGGTGCAACTGCCGTGTTGTCAGATCACCGCGCTGGCCTCGTTTGCCCGCATCGTCGATGTCAGCTACCGCATGGCGCACGGCGCCCTCATCTTTCAGCTCGAGGACGATCACGAGGTGTCGGCCAACGGCATGTCCGTGAACGGGCCCGCCTTCATCGGGATGCGCGGCAACGTGGACATTCAATTCTTCGAACCACGCGGATCGTTGCATGCGATCCTCACCTTCGGGGTCGGATTGCGGGACCGGGAGTGGTTCGAGACACCGGATCGGCTATGCGGATTCACGCCTGACAGGGGTGCCCTGGCGACCGTCAGGTCGGTCGCCACCAGCATCCTGCGAACCGCCTCCTCCGAACCGCATCTGATGAAAGAGCCCGGCTTCGCACTCGCCCTGCAGGAATCCCTGCTGCTTGCCATCGACGACATGTTCCGCCGCAGCAGGACAGCGGAGATATCGAGCAGGACCGCCAGCAAGAGCTATTGCCGCCTGGTGCGCATGGTCGACGAATATGTCGCCTATCATGCCGCCTCGCCGATCTACAGCGCCGACCTCGCCGAACAATGCGGCGTCTCGGTCAGAACGCTGGGCACGGCGGTGGCGAGCGTGCGCGGCATGAGCCTGCATCGCTATCTGCGTCTCAAGCAGCTTTGGGCGGCGCGCACGCAACTCGTGAAAGGGTCCGACGCGATCACGGTGACATCGTGCGCGAGGGCCAACGGCTTTCATCATATGGGTGAGTTTGCAAGGCTCTATCGCGCAGCCTTTCACGAACCCGCATCGCGCACGCTGGCCCGCGCCAGAGGTTTAGACTGATTGTTGCCACAATCCGGCGAGCTTATCCCCGCTCATCCACAGATGGCGCATTTTCGATCACTGCCGCGCAATGTGCGCTGCGCAGTTTGATCGTTGAATTTCCTGAACAATTCTGACCATGCGGCGTTGTGTTCCATCGGTCACATCCGCCCGTTATGGTCTGCTTGCCAATGGGAAAATCGTGCAATAGGGGGATGACAGCGCTGCCAAAATGATGACAATCGAATCAACTATAACTCCCAAGAATTCGGCTGGAGAATGTCGTTCGTGATCGCCTCACGTACATTTGCGTTTGTTATTGCCGCCGTCGGAAGCGCCGCGGTGCTGGCGCCGGTGCGCAGTGATGCGCAGTGGTGGCGCAGCTCGCCTGTTGATTTCGAGTCGTGCGCCGACGTCGCCGAAAAGGCGAAAACCAAAGAGGAAAAGACCGCCGCGCTCGCCGAATGCAATCAGAAATACGCCGGCCGCCGCAAGCCCGGTGGCGGCTACACCTATTATGACTTCATGCAGGACCGGACCTTCGACATCGCAGGTCCGAACCCGACGCCGGAAGAGCAGAAGAAGATCGACGAACAGTATACCGCGTACCTCGAGCGCGAACGGCGCAACAACCTGGCTGCGGCGCAGATGGCCAAGCAGCAACTGGAGCCGCCGCCTGCTCCGCAAGCGGAGGTACAGCAGGTCTCGCTGCGCACCGAATCTTCACTGCCCGAGACCGAAAAGGTGCCTGTGCCGGTCGCGAGCCCGGTCAAGCAAGCCGCGCGTATCAGGGCGGCGCAATGCGCCAAGAACCAGTTCTCATGCGAATGGCCGCGGCTCTCCGAGAGCATCAACGAACTGAAACGGCTGTTCAACCCGCAGCAGCAGCCCGCGGCCAAACAGAAGCGAAGCTAGAGGCTTCTGTTGTCCTGCGAACGCAGGGACCCCGTCATCAACGTGCGTATGTCCTCTTGCCGCGACGCGACTGAGGCGGCTTGACGATTGGCGCCGCCGGTGTTGCGGCAGCCCGCGCGGCGGCGCGCTGCTCCTGCAACCGCGCATCATAGCCCGGCGAGGGAATCACCGTGGGCGGCGCGGCATGGGCCGGACCCAGCGACAGCCAGCCGGCAAGCGTTGAAACTGCGAGGAGCGCGAGACCCGTTCGTTTCATTCCGCTTCTCCTGTCGGCTGCATCGACAAATCGGCTGCGTCAGGAAGATGTACGTTTCGCATCCGCACCAATCAAGGCGCGGCCACATCAATTGCCATTACGAATCTGCTGCGGTGTCAGGCCGGGCGAACCCCTGGCCTCATGTTCGGCCGTTCGGATCAACGCCACGATCCGGCGCGACAGCGGCGCATCCAGCCCGCGCCGCTCGGCGATCCCGGTGATGACACCCTGCAGATAGTCGATCTCGGTGCGGCGGCCACGCTGCAAATCTTCCCACATCGAGGAACGCGCTTCGGGATCGATCTTCATTGTCCGTCCCAGCAGTGCCTCGAAGATCGGATCCGGCAAACGCAATAGCGACGGAAGCCAGCCCAGCGGAATCGGCGTCGGCGAAACCGGCTTGATGCCTTCGGCGCGGATCACCGCCAGAGCTTCCGCTACCTGATCCGCAAACAGCGTTCGCCACGGCCGTTGCGCCAGTTGCCGGCGCAGCGGCAGATCGGCCAGCGCATTGAGCGCGTTGTTGAGATTGAGCAGCAGCTTGCCCCATTGCACGCCGTCGATGTTACCGGTCGCGCGCATGTTGAGGCCCTGCACCGAAAGTTTTTCGGCGGTGCGCGCCTCGTCCTGCGCGATGACGATGTCGCCGGAAGTGGCGCGATGAAACCGCCCGTTGCCGAGCGCGATCACGTTGAACGGCACCATGCCGCCGAGCACGCGCCGTCCCGGCAGGCGGTCGCGCAGCACGGCGGTGTTGCCGACGCCGTTCTGCAGGCTCACGATCACGGCATCGGTCGGCGCGTGTCGCGCGATGACATCGGCCATCGCGGCAGTGTCGGCACTCTTGACCGCAACCAGCACCACGGCAGCATCTCCAAGAATCGAAGGGTCTTCCGACAACGCGAAACGATTTGCAGCGAAGGTTCGATCGAAGCCCTCGAAGCTCGTCGGCCGCAAGCCGTTCGCCTCGATTTCGCCGATCACGCGCGAACGCGCCAGCAGCGCGACACCGCGGTCGCCTGCTACCAGCATGCCGCCGACGAAGCAGCCGATACTGCCCGCCCCCGCGATTGCGATCGTCCGGCCCGAATTCATTTGGCGGCTCGTCAACCTGTATCGGGCTTCGATAGCAGAACCTTGGGCCAGTGCCTATCGAACGGCGGATCGAAGCCAAGCCGCCGCGCCTTGTAACCGTCATGGGCCACCGTTATGTTTGCCGCGGGGCGCCACCGGAGGATACGAGCATGGGTTTACTCGACATACTCAACGGCATGCAGAACGGCCCACGCGGCCCGAGCGCCCCGAGCGCCCCGAGCGCGAAGAAGGACGACGGCGGCGGAATGTCGCCCATGACCATGGCCATCCTGGCGCTGCTGGCCTGGAAGGCGATGAAGCATTTCGGCGGCGGCCAGCCCGGCGCAGCGCCGACGCAGGCGCCTCCAAAACTGCCCGGCAACGTGACCGCGGGCC
>DAIMKE010000012.1:0-18722 GCA_036721875.1 Bradyrhizobium sp.
ATATAATCCGGCTTTCTCGCATCCGTCCCTAACCGCGAAGCCCGACAAGAGATGCCGGCCCCGGCAGATTTTTCCGCTCACAGGAGAGCTTGGCGCCCGCATTGCTCCCGGCCGCCCTGCATGTTACGCGGAGCCGACCCGCCCCCTCGAGAGATTTGGGAAAGCGCACATGTCCCAGCAATTCGCGTCACGTCCCCTCGTCATAGCGCCGTCGATCCTGGCGGCGGATTTCGCCAAACTCGGCGAAGAGGTCCGCGCCGTCGACGCCGCCGGCGCCGACTGGATCCATCTCGACGTGATGGACGGGCATTTCGTGCCGAACATTTCCTACGGGCCTGACGTGATCAAGGCGATGCGCCCGCACAGCAAGAAGATCTTCGACGCCCATCTGATGATCTCGCCCTGCGACCCCTATCTCGAGGCGTTTGCAAAAGCCGGCTGCGATCACATCACCGTTCATGCCGAGGCCGGCCCGCATCTGCATCGCTCGCTGCAGGCGATCCGTGCGCTCGGCAAGAAGGCCGGCGTCTCGCTCAATCCGGGCACGCCGGCGAGCGCGATCGAATACGTCATCGACCTGATCGACCTGGTGCTCGTCATGTCGGTCAATCCCGGCTTCGGCGGCCAGGCCTTCATCAAGTCCGCGTTCGGCAAGATCAGCGACATCAGGGCAATGACCGCCGGACGCCCGATCGACATCGAGGTCGACGGTGGCGTCGGTCCCGATGTTGCGGGCCAACTCGCCGCTGCCGGTGCCAACGCGTTCGTCGCTGGCTCGGCGGTGTTCAAGGGCGGCACGATGGAATCCTACAGGGCCAACATCTCCGCGATCCGCAACGCGGCGGCGCTGACGCGCGGCGAAGCGGTCTGACGCAGGCTGCCCGTCCCCGTACCCCCGAACCATTGCCGCGCTCGCCGCGACCAAACGGCATGGACGAACTTCGATCGACGATATTTTCCGCAAGCCTGCAGCGGCTGCTGAGGGAAGCGCTGCAACCTGGTGAGCGCATCCTGTGGCAGGACCAGCCCGACGGCATCGCCCGCATGATGATGTGGCGGTTTCTGTGGTGGATCGGAATTCCGTGGCTGCTTGTCACCGCCATCGCGATCTCCAGAGGCTGGATTGATCAGTCGATCACCCCACTTCTGATGTGCGGCGCCATGATGGTTGCCGCGCCCTTCGTGATGCTGCTGCACGACCTGCAGACGCTGTTTGCGATCACAAATCGACGCGCATTGATCGTGCGAACGGCGTGGGGCAAGCCGACCGTGAAAGCGACTTCGTTCAAGGACATGGACGAGGCGCTCGAAATACTCGACATCGGCCGCGGCGCCGGCCATCTCAACTTCGCGTCGGGAATCTCGACCCGCTCTCCAGATACGGATTACACTGGCAGGTATGGTTTCCGCTGCATTCGAAGCCCCGCAAATGTCCGAAATATTCTGGAGCAGGCGCGCCGCCGAACGCCGTAGCCTCAGCCAAAATCCGACGACAAATCCTGGCGCAACAGTTCCACAATGCGGAAAACGAGCAGGAGCCACCAAAGCTCCACGCTCCGGCCACAATGCTTCATGCTCTGGCCATAAACGCGCGCCACGGTCCCCTCCGCTCACCTAGGGACCGGGACATGATCAAGGCCTACATCGCTGCTGCAGTGCTCCTGGTATTGGCGCCCTCCGCCGCGCTTGCGCAGCGCGCGGGTGACGCCGCGCTGGGTGCGGTGGCCGGCGCCGTTGTCCTCGGGCCGGTCGGGGCAGTCGCCGGGGCCTTCGTCGGCTACACTGCCGGGCCTTCGATATCGCGGTCTTGGGGATTGGATCGATCGCGTTCATCACGGCACCGGAGGCAGGCCTCGAAGGACAGTGTGAGAGGCGCGAGGGCGGAAGCCATCGGCCCCGGCGACGCCGCGCCCGCCGCGAATGCGCGTGTAGCGAACTCCGGCAATCCGGCGCCACGCCGTGCGGCTCCGGCCAAGCCTTCTTTCCCGCCGGTGCAGACGCTCGACTGAGCGCACGCGACGCCTTGATGCGGCGTTATGGCCCGCCGCCGTTTTCCTGCGCCAGCGCGATAGCCGAACGTTGCGGCCGCACCACGGTCACCGTGCAGGCGGCTTCGGCCGCCACCTTGCCCGCGACGCTGCCGAGCAGCGAGCGCAGCATCGAATTCTGCCGCGCGCCCATCACGATATGATCGACGTGGTTGACCCTGGTGAATTCCAGGATCGCCGACGCGGGGTCGATCGCTTCCAGCACATGCACCGTCAGCCGGCTTTCATCGAGTTCCAGCGGCGAGGCCCAGTGGCGAAGCGCGACCAGCCGGTCGATATGCTTGTTGTTGCCTTGCTCGTCGAGCGTCCTGTCGATGGTGATGCGGCCGAGCCTGAGCACGTTCAGGCAGGCAAGCCTTGCCGAAGGCAGGGTTGCCAATAGCTGCGCCGCAGTCCGCCGCAGGCACTCGTTGAGTTCTCCCGATCCCTCCTCGGTATCGAGCGCAACCACCACGATCGGCCCCGAAGCCAGTTGGGCCGCGACATCCGACTTCGTCCTCGGCACGGTCGCGCCCTGGTTGAAGCGGCGGCGCCACACCGTGCTCAGCGGATCGCGCTGCAGCCTTTCCGACCGCGCCGTCAACTTGACCTGCTCGGGATGCGCCAGATCGAACGCCAGTTGGGAAGCCGTCGGATGCCGCCAGACCGGCTCGATCTCCAGGCACCGCAGCACGATTTCCTGCAGCCATGGCGGGTAGTCCGGCCTGAGCTTGCGCGGCGGATACGGATCGCGCCACAGCCGCCGCCGCATGCCGCGCAGCGTTTCGCTCTCACCGAACGGCCGCACGCCGGTCGTGAAGAAATACAGCAGCACGCCCAGCGAAAACAGATCGCTGCGCGGGTCGTCGCGGACGCCGAGCAGGCGCTCCGGCGCCATGTACGGCGCCGTGCCGTAAGGCAGGCGGAATTCTTCCTGCAGCAGGTCCGGCAATTGATTGTGATGCGACAGCCCGAAATCGATCAGCACGCATTCGCCCGAAGGACGAAACATGATGCTGCTCGGCTTGATGTCGTGATGGATCACGCTCTGGCGGTGCAAGTCGGCGAGCGCGGTTGCGATCATGCCGGCGATCACCCTCGCCTCTTCATACGGCAGCGGCAGTTCGGAAAGCCGGCCGAGAAGCGTCTTGCCGGGAATGCGCTCGACGACGACATAGGCCTGCCGGTCGAAATCGCCGGTGCCGAAACAACCCGGCACGTGCGGGCCGGCCAGTCGCGGCACGATCATCTGCTCCATTTCGAAGCTGACGATGGCCGCCGGGTCTTCGCCCTCGGAAACCCTTGGAATCTTCATCAGCATCGGCACGCTGATGCCGGGATAGGTCACTGTCCACAGCGTCGCCATGCCGCCCTGGTGAACGCACTCGCCGATGGTGAAGCCATCCAGTTCCGCACCGGGTTCGATCACAGGCTTCGCCATCGCCTCATTTCCCCACGAGCAGGCGATCGGCCAGCCAATGCGGCAGTCCGTTGGCACGTATCCGGTCCGCCGCCGCCTCGACGTCGTAAGGCACGCGGAAATAGGTGATCTCGCGCGACGTCGTGTCGAACATCGCAAACGCCGCCGCCGGATTGCCGTCGCGCGGCTGCCCGACCGAGCCCAGAACCGCGAGCCAGCGCCGGCCGCCGAACAGTTGCACCGGCAGTTCGGAGGTCGGGATGAAACTCGTCACCTTGGCCGCCGACGACATCGAGTAGAGCGCCGGCCTGTGGATGTGTCCGCAGAACGTGACATGGGCGCTGGTCGCCTCGATGCTGCGCGCGGCCTCCGACGTCCCGCTCACATACTGCCACCGCGCCGGGTGAGATGCTTCGGAATGCACGTAGAGCCGATCGTCTTCCTGCCTCGTCAGCGGCAACTCCTTCAGGAAGCGCCGCTGCGGCGCGCTGAGCCTGCCGCGCGTCCATTCGATCGCGGCCTGCGCTACGGCATTCATGTTTTCTGACGGCGTGCCTACGGCGTTATCGTGGTTGCCCATGACGATCACCGCGCCGGCATCGACCAAATCCATCACGGTATCGACCGCCCATTCGGGATCGGCGCCATAGCCGACGACATCGCCGAGGCAGACGAACCGCTCCGCCCCGCGCGCCTGCGCGGCATCGAGGCACGCGCTGAACGCCTGCCGGTTGGCATGAATGTCCGCAAAAACGGCAAGCCGCACGTTCTCCTCCCGCTCCATCATCGCGCCCGTGCCAGCGCGGGTATTGACGGATATCAAAAACCAGCCCGCTTGCGGCCGCAACTGCACGGAAAATATGACGGGAGATTCGGCGAGATCGCCTCGCCGGCAGGAGAAGACGGTGAGGGATGCGAAGGCAATCAGCGTTTGCGTGGCGCTTCGAGGCCCTTGAGCAGCAGCGCGAGCACCGCATCGATCCGCGCCGGTGTGCCCGGATCGCTCCATTCCTCGGCATGGCCGGGATGATGGAAGCGGCTGGTGGCATCGAAAATGGCGCGCGCGGTCACCTTGACGTCGGTGACCTGAAACAGGCCCTGCTCCACGCCATCGGACAGGATCTTGACGATCTGATCGACCAGGCAATCCTTATGGCAATTCACCGCCTTGCAGGCTTCGCGGGCCAGCGTCAGATAGGTCGCGAACATCTCGGGGTCGTCGCCAAGCCGCTCGTGCTTGATCGCAAACATCGTGCGCAGCCATTTGTCGAGCCGCGCCGGCGCCGGACCGGAAGCCTCCGCGATCTTCAATAGCGGCGCACTGAGACGGTCGAGCCAGCGCTTGGCCACCGCCTCGCGCAGCGAGGCCTTGCTGGGAAAATGACGGTAGACGCTGCCGTGGCTGACATCGAGCGCGCGGGCGACATCCACCACCGTCGCCTTCGCAAGCCCATAACGACGCAGAACATCCTCGGTTACCTCCAGAATCCGTTCGGGGGTCAGAACCACGACTTCGTTCATGCGCGCACCTGCGAAACGATGGGAAGACGAGTGGTCATTCAATCCCCTGACGGGTCAAGGCTTCGAGTTAAGGCTTCGGGTTAATGTTTCACCGGCTCCAGACGCTCGGCCTGCGCCGCCAGATGGCGGGCAACGCGCTGATTGAGCCAGTGCTGGATTTGGGCGGTCATATGAATGATGTGGGTGGTCATAGCGTAGTCCTCTGCAAGTACCCGGCCCAAATCGACGAGTCCGGGTGACGCCTGGTATCGGCGTCGCAGTGGATATAGCATCTCTCGCTGACAGATTTCAATATCTGTCAGTCAATAATCCGTGAGTGCCAACCCTTTGACCTGACCTGCCGGCCCGTTGCCCGCCAACCCGGCAGCGTTTGTCTCACATGAGCGGCGATGCTACATCGCAGCGTAAAAAGCATTCGCCGGAGTCCAAGATGATCCCCCGCTATACCCGCCCGGAAATGGCCTCCATCTGGGAGCCCCAGACCCGCTTCAAGATCTGGTTCGAGATCGAGGCGCATGCGGCTGATGCGCTGGCGGAAATTGGCGTCATCCCGAAGGAAGCGGCGAAGACGATCTGGGCCAAGGCCAGAGATGCGACCTTCGACGTGGCCCGGATCGACGAGATCGAGCGCGAGACCAAGCACGACGTCATCGCCTTCCTGACCCATCTGGCCGAAATCGTCGGCCCCGAGGCGCGCTTCGTCCACCAGGGCATGACCTCCTCCGACGTGCTCGATACCTGCTTCAACGTCCAGCTCACCCGCGCCGCAGACCTGTTGATTGCCGATATCGACAAGGTTCTGGCGGCGCTGAAGAAACGCGCCTTCGAGCACAAGATGACGCCGACCATCGGGCGCTCCCACGGCATCCACGCCGAGCCGGTGACGTTCGGTCTCAAGCTCGCCTACGCCTATGCGGAGTTTTCCCGCGCCCGCGAGCGCCTCGTCGCCGCCCGCAAGGAGGTCGCGACCTGCGCGATTTCGGGCGCTGTCGGCACCTTCGCCCAGATCGACCCGCGCGTGGAAGAACACGTCGCCAAGGCGATGGGGCTGGTGCCGGAACCGATTTCGACCCAGGTGATCCCGCGCGACCGCCACGCGATGTATTTTGCGACGCTCGGCGTGATCGCCTCCTCGGTCGAGCGGCTCTCGATCGAAATCCGCCACCTGCAGCGCACGGAAGTGCTGGAAGCGGAGGAGTTCTTCTCCGAAGGCCAGAAGGGCTCGTCGGCGATGCCGCACAAGCGCAACCCGGTACTGTCGGAGAATCTCACCGGGCTTTCGCGCATGGTGCGTGCCTATGCGATGCCGGCGATGGAAAACGTCGCCCTCTGGCACGAGCGCGACATCTCGCACTCCTCGGCCGAACGAATGATCGGGCCCGATGCAACCGTCACGCTCGACTTCGCGCTGATGCGCCTTGCCGGCCTCGTCGAGAAGCTGCTGATCTATCCCGCCAACATGCAGAAGAACCTCGACCGGCTCGGCGGTCTCGTGCATTCGCAGCGGCTCCTGATCGCGCTGACGCAAAAGGGCGCGAGTCGCGAGGACGCCTACAAATATGTCCAGCGCAACGCGATGCCGGTCTGGCGCGGCGAAGGCGACTTCCAGACCCTGCTGAAAAAAGACCCCGACGTGAAGAAGCATCTGAGCGACGCCGAGATCGAGGAGCAGTTCGACCTCGGCTATCACTTCAAGCACGTCGACACGATCTTCAAGCGCGTGTTCGGCGATAGCTGATTATCCGGAACTACCGCCAATCAGCCGGGTGGTCGCGCGGTCGCTGCGGCGGTTGCACTTACGCGAAAGCTGCAACTCGTAGCTTTCCGGTCTTGCCAAGGCGATTTGAATCGTTCCAAATCGATACTCACCCGTGAACGAGCCCGTTGGCCCGCTCCAGCAACTGAATGGTAATTGCGGATCGACTAAGGTCTTTAGCGTGTCCTCCCCGCCCACCATCCTCGTCTTCGACTCCGGCCTTGGCGGCCTTACCGTCTTGCGGGAGATCGTCCGCGCCCGGCCCGACGCGAGTTACGTCTACGTCGCCGACGATGCGTTCTTTCCCTATGGCCATCACAGCGAAGAGCAGATCGTTGCACGCGTGGTGCCGCTGATCGGCGAACTGATCACGCGTCATGCCCCCGATCTGGTGGTGATCGCCTGTAACACCGCTTCCACGCTTGTCATGTCGCACCTGCGCAGCGCCTATCAGGTTCCGTTCGTCGGCACCGTGCCTGCGATCAAGCCGGCCTGCGCCAGTTCAAAGACAAAGCGAGTATCGGTGCTGGGCACCAAGGGTACCGTCGCCCGCGAATACACCAAGCGACTGATCCACGATTTCTCGCAAGGTTGCGAGGTTACGCTGGTCGGATCGGCCGAACTCGCCTCGCTCGCCGAATCCGCACTCAGTGGCAACGCGGTGCGCGATGCGGACATCGCCTCCGAACTTGCGCCGTGCTTTGTCGAAAGTGGCGACGCGCGGACCGACACCGTCGTCCTGGCCTGCACGCATTATCCGTTGTTGCTGGACCGGTTGACACGGCTCGCACCATGGCCGGTCGATTGGATCGATCCGGCGCCCGCCATCGCGCGGCGTGCATCTGACTTGCTCGGCCCTCCCGGCAGCAGGAGCGACGCGGCCGCCGCCGAGATGATCTTCACGTCCAGGCGGCCGCATACGCTGAGCAAGGCGCTGATGCCGTTCTTCGGCGGACGCGTCCCGGCTTAGCTATTTGTCGGTCGCCAGTGCCGCCCGTGCGGCCCTCTCCTGCGCAACGATCCCTTCCAGACGCGAGATGTTCTCGAGCAGGCGCTGGCTGGTGAGCACGAGGAAGTAATAGCCGAACTGCGGATTCTGGAAATAGATCTCGAGCAGCCTTTCATAGGTGATGGTCATCACCTGTGCATTTTCGATGCATTCGACGGTCGCGGTTCTCCGCTGGTTTGGCGTGAGGAAGCCAAGTTCGCCCACCAAACGTCCCGGCGGAATCTCGACGCCGATTTCCTTCACCAGAAACTTGCCTGTGACCGTCAGGAACATTTCGTTGGCGACATCATCCTTCTTGCAGAGCTTTTCGCCACGCTTGTATTTGCGCTCGGTCATGAACGGCTTCAGCCATTCCAGCGAGGTATCGCCCTCCGTCGCGACACGCGCCCGCTTGATCAGGTTGAGCATTTGACGAAGCCGGATCGCGTTGATCGGCAGGAACAGGAAATACAGGATGAAAGTGCCGACGTTTCCCGAGAGCGCGCCAAAGGCAGCGAAGAACATGCAGCCGACCATGTTGGTGACGCGCAGCGCCACGATCGTCTGCATCAGCAAGGTAGCGACGAGAAAGATGGCGCCGACCAGCGCGAACATGTTGGCAAGGGTGATGTTGGCCAGCACAATTTCCAGCAGCCGGCTGAACAGCGCCTCGTAGGTGATGTTGTTGGGGTCCAGACCCATCTGGATCAGGATCTTTGCGATCCTGAGATTGTCAGCCGCCGTATCCAGAATGCGGTTCAGGATGTTCGAAAGATCTGCGCCGCTTGACTTCATCGGATCTTCCCCTAGGCAAAGTCGGTATTGGTTAGATATCCCTGATATTTGACAATCTAAGCCGGATAGCCACCGTTTGAGCAGGGAGTTTCCGCGTTGACCCCAGCGAAGCCTGCGCCACTCAACCGTCTCCGCCAGCTGTGGCGCGAGGGTCGCCCGACATTCGGCGCGATCGCGACCATCCCCTCCATCCAGACCGTCCAGATCATGGCCCGCTCCGGGATCGACTGGATCATCGTAGATCTCGAGCATGGCCCGATCGACCTCGGTTCGGCCCATGCGATGATTACCGCTACAGCCGGCACCCCCTGCGTTCCAATGGTTCGGATTGCCGCCAACGAGCCCTGGCTCGCCAAGGCGCCAATGGATATTGGCGCGCTCGGCATCAATTTTCCGATGATCTGCAGCCGCGCCGACGCCGAAAAGGCCGTACGAAGCCTGCGTTATCCGCCAAAAGGCGAACGGCTGTGGGGCCCGTTCCACGCGCCGTTCCGCTGGGGCGTTTCGATGCCGGAGTACATGGCGACTGCGGACGACGACATGATCTGCATGATCACGATCGAGCATGTCGAGGCCGTCAACCGCATCGACGAGATCATGGCAACGCCAGGCATAGACCTCGCCGTGATCGGCCCGGGCGACCTCGCCACCTCGATCGACAAGCGCGGCCTTCCCGACGCCCCGGAAGTGCTCGATCTGATGGCGCGCGCCGAGGCCGGCATCCTCAGGAGCGGCGTTCCGATCGGCGGCGTCGCCCGCACGGCCGAACAGGCCAACCGGATGATCGAGCGCGGCTACGTGGCGCTGGCGCTCGGCTTCGACTGGTCGCTGTTCCAGCGCGGCATTGCGGCGAGTTTCGAGGGGATCAAGCGGTAAGTATTCGCCCCGCCACGGCTTCCGGCACCAGGCGCGCGCCAGACGCAAAAGCCGGTGACAAGCCCTTCAAAATGCTCGGGGTTTACGTCGTGAGGGCCGGTGAGCCGCCGGCCAAGCCGGCGCCGCAAGCGCAATCTTGCTGGCGTCAAATAGCCTGCTTCGTGCTAGACGAGGCATGACGGGCCGGTGAAGCCGGCCCGCCGATCTTGCAATCTGTCTGGCGCGGAAACTTGAGCGGAGCGAATGCGCGGAACGGTTCGAAAAATCACGCTGCCGCGCCGCCTCGTCGCTGACCTCATGCACGCGTCGATGCGCGTGCCGTTCGTCTCGCTTTGCCGCCCCCTCCACGTCCGTGCCCTGCTCGAAGCGCGCGCTCTGGCGGCCCAGCGGCCCGGCTGGGCTGCGATCTTCGTCAAGGCGTTCGCGCTGGTGGCGAAGGAGGAACCCATCCTGCGCACGCTCTACGTCAAATGGCCGATGCCTGCCTTCTACGAACTGCCGCGCAGCGTCGCCATGGTGGCGATAGCCAGGGTGGAGGACGGCCAGGATTGCGTGCTGCCGCAAAAGGTCGCCGCGCCGGATGAGTTGCCGCTGGCGGAGGTCGACGCGCTGATCCGGCACGCCAAGGAAGCCCCGATAAAGGACGTACCGGCCTTCCGCAAAATCCTGCGAACGACCCGGCTGCCGCTGCCGCTGCGGCGGCTATTCTGGGCGATCGGGCTCAATTTCGGCCGCCAGCGAGCCAATTATTTCGGCAGTTTCGGGGTGACTTCGGTAGCCGCCTATGGCGCCGGCCAGCTCCATGCGCTGAGCCCGGGGCCGTTTGTCCTGAGCTACGGGGTGGAAAAGCCCGATCAGACCATCGACGTCGTGCTGCGCTGGGACCACCGGGTTACCGATGCCGCCCTGATGGCCAGAACGCTGAATCGGCTCGAACAGGTGCTGAACGGGGAAATCGCCGCCGAATTGCGCGCAAACCGGCAGCAAACCGAGCCAAAACCGGTCCGGGCGGTCGCGACCTGACCTCCTTGGCGATCATTCCGGGGGCGAACCCGGAATGACATCCATTTCGTTGACAGAACGGCGCTTTCTCCTTAAGAACCCGCTTGCTCGCGGGCCGCTTTCGGCCCGCGTTGCGTTTCGCGACCCGTGGTCTTCCCCGAGCTTTCGAGGCGGACCTGTCGGCCCCGGCGATGCCGGTGCACAGGAGGGCGCGTTTCCTCAAAACTCAAACCTAATGCAGAGGACGCGATGACAAAGCGCAGTGAGGCGAAATACAAGATCGATCGCCGTATGGGCCAGAATATCTGGGGCCGCCCCAAGAGCCCCGTGAACCGCCGCGAATACGGCCCCGGCCAGCACGGCCAGCGCCGCAAGGGCAAGCTGTCCGACTTCGGCGTGCAGCTCCGCGCCAAGCAGAAGCTCAAGGGCTACTACGCCAACATTTCCGAGCGCCAGTTCCACGGCATCTATGTCGAGGCCGGCCGGATGAAGGGCGACACCGGCGAAAACCTGATCGGCCTGCTGGAGCGCCGTCTCGACACCGTGGTCTACCGCGCCAAGTTCGTCGCCACGATGTTCGCCGCGCGCCAGTTCATCAACCACGGCCACATCAAGGTGAACGGCCGCCGCGTCAACATTTCGAGCTACAAGCTGAAGCCCGGCGACGTCGTCGAGATCAAGGAATCCTCCAAGCAGCTCACCCCGGTCCTCGAAGCGAGCCAGCTCGGCGAGCGCGATGTGCCCGACTTCATCGAAGCCGACCACGGCAAGATGACGGCGAAGTTCACCCGCATCCCGGCGCTGTCGGACGTGCCGTTCGCGGTGCAGATGGAGCCGCATCTGATCGTCGAATTCTATTCGCGCTGATCGGGTTTCGATTGCGAAACATCAAAGGCCCCGGTTTTCCGGGGCCTTTTTGTTTGTACCCGGTTCGTGCTACAATAGTGACATGTCGCAGACAACCGACAAACCGACTGGCGTGATGCCTTCGGCCGCGCCAACCGAGGCCGAGCTTGCTGCTTGGGCTGACCTCCCTCGTGACGAGCAGATCCGCCGCTATCAAGAGTTGTTCAAGCATCCGGATTGCAACACGTTCACCACGGACACGCCCGACGATATTCTGGCCGCCGCCCGGCAGCGAGTTGCCACACGTCGTCATGGCTGAATACAAGCTTGCTCAGCGGGCCCGGGCCGATCTCATCGACATCTATGATTTCACCGAAGGCAGATTTGGCGCCTATCAAGCCGAAGCCTACCACGCGGGTCTGGTCCGCTCCTTCGGGCTTCTTGCCGATTTTTCCACTTATCGGGCAACCGATCGACGAAGTGGCGGCCGGTCATCGACGATTCCGCTTTCAATCGCACCTTATCTTTTACACTGTGCAGCCTGACTACGTCGAAATTCGCGCCGTGGTTCACGCCGCCCAGGACATCAGGCCGCAGCTTTCGACTAGCCTAGACCGCCATGGCTTTCTTCGCCGCCTGGGCAAGGAAGCCCGAACGCGTGAACCCTTCCCGCTCGGCGTAGCGATCGATTTGATCGAGTACGTCTGCTGGCATCGTTACGTTGATCCGAACGCTCTTCACTTCAGAAGCCGGCGCCGCGATCAGCACGGCAACGCCATCCTTGTTTTGAGCCTCCTTCATGATCTCTTCGAGCGAACTCGGCTCAGGCGCGGCTTCACCATCGGACGCCAAACCTTCCAGATGCAGCGCCAGGGCCTCTGCTCCCATATCGCGGGCTTCGTCGAGCGACTTACCCGCGCTGATCACGCCCGGCAGATCCGGAAACGATACGCCGTAGTCGCTGTCGGTCTCTTTGTGGATCAAGGCGATGTACTGTCGCATATTGTGTTTCCCATCTCGCTATTTCAGCTTCACACCGGCTTGCTTTTCGATGCTTCTGAACGTTCCGGTCGGAATATCCCTACGCGGGTGAGGCACCGTCACCCGCCCAGGTTTGGTCGGATGCCTGAACTGGACATGACTGCCTTTCTGGGCGACCTGTACCCAGCCATCCGCCTTCAACGCGGCGATTATCCCCTTGGAGTTCATGAGTATTTATACACACGTGGACGCGCGATTCCAAGTGTATAAATACACATTCAAATCCGAAACGATCGAGAAAGACCCCCATGCACTACACCCCTGCCCCGCCCGACCCGAAGGCCGAGCCCATCCGCATCAACCTGCTGTCGGACACGCAGACGCGCCCGACGGCCGCGATGCGCGAGGCGATGGCGCAGGCGGAAGTTGGCGACGAGCAGATCGGCGACGACCCCACGGTAAACCTGCTGTGCGAGCGCGTGGCCAGCCTGCTCGGCAAGGAAGCGGCCGTGTTCATGCCGTCGGGGACAATGTGCAACGTCGCAGCCACCCTCTCCCATTGCCGGCCGGGCGATGAAATTCTGGCCCATGTGAGCGCGCACATCATTGCCCGCGAAGGCGGTGCGCATGCGGCGCTTGGCGGATTCCAGATTACGCCGTTGCCGGGCGACGACGGCCAATTCACGCCGGAAACATTCCGTGCCGCGCTGCACCCGCGCTCGCGTTATCAACCGCCACAGACCGTCGTCAGCGTCGAGCAGACCGCCAATATCGGCGGCGGCACGATCTGGAAAAAGGCGGCGCTGGATGAAGTGGCGGCGATCGCCAAGGCGAACGGACTTGTCACCCACATGGATGGCGCACGGCTGTTGAACGCCTGTGTCGCGACCGGAATATCGGCGAGCGACATGGCCGCAGGCTGGGATTCCGCCTGGATCGATTTCTCGAAAGGCTTAGGCGCGCCGGTCGGCGGCGTCATCGCGGGATCGCGCGCCTTCATCGATGACGTCTGGCGCTGGAAACAGCGCCTCGGCGGATCAATGCGGCAGGCCGGAATCTGCGCCGCGGCTTGCGTCTACGCGCTCGACCATCACGTCGATCGTCTGGCCGACGATCATGCCAACGCCCGCGCGCTGGCGCGGGGACTGTCGCAGATCAGCGGCATGGAAGTGCAGCAGCCCGAGACCAACCTGGTGTTCTTCAAGCCCGACGGCGCCGGCGTCACCGGCGAAAGGATGGTCGAGGCGCTACGCAAGCGCGGCGTTCTGCTCGCCATGATGGACGGGCGCATCCGCGCCTGCACGCATCTCGACGTCAGCGCCGCGATGATCGAGGAGACGGTCAGCCTGGTGCGTGAGATCGTGCGGGCGGCGTGAGCCGATCCGCCTCGCCGGCTCCCCCAAGTACTTTAGATTCCGGGCCGGCCTCGCGAAGGACGATTGTGGCGGGCGATGCAACTTCTGCAACGGCAGCGCGCGCCTGCCACAGCGCGCTGGCAAGCAGGAAATAGATCGCACCGGTCCACATCGCCTGCCAGTTGTCAGCCCCTTCGTTGGGGATGATGTAGACCGCCGCGAGCACAAACAGCGCTGCGAACACGGCCTCGGCAAGCGGCCGCGTGCCGTATCTTGAACGGTTCAGGAATGCCAATGTCCAGAACGGCACCACGGCCATGGTCAGGGAGGCGAACGGAAAATCGCGCCAGCGCGCGTCGAACACGAGGCTCAGCGCGATCTGCACGGCTATGACCGTGGTCACGATCAGCGTGATGCCGAGCATATTGGTCATGAAGAACGGGGTTCGGTCCTTGGGTGGGCCCAACACGTCGACAAACGCCGGCAGCGCGCGCCCCGACAGCAAGGCATGCGTGGACAACAGCGGCGCCGCGATCCCCGCGGCCAGCAGCAGGCCTTGCAGCAGCCAACCGCCGTACCCGAAACTTTCATGCAGCATCTTCTCGGCGCCTAGTCCGAACAGAATGCCGACGACGGTCGCCGATATCGCGACCGCGATCCATGACGCCAATCCGGGCTGCGACGGCCGGCGCCTCAGCGTCAACAAGGCGCTAGCGAAGACGCCGATGCAGAGGGCCAGCCCGCTCGCCATCTGCAGCTTCCAGAACGGATGGTTGCCGATGGCCTCGCCGGCCGGATATTTCGGCTTGCGATCGGCGCTGTCGAACAAGCCCCAATAGCCGCCCACCGTTCCTTCCCATCGGCGCTTCCATGGCTCGTCATAAGCCTCGAACAGATTGACTCGAAAGTTCTCCCGCCGGGCGCGATCGAGAAGCTCGGAGATAAAGCGTGCCTGGTTGATGCGGGAGGCGAGCGCCCCCTCGCGCATCCGCCCGTGGCTCGGCCAGCCGGCTTCGCCGATCAGGATCTCCTTGCCGGGAAATGCCGCCACCACTTGTTTCCGGATATCATCTACATGCCCAGCCGCTTCCTCGGCACGGGGCGGAAAGTCCTCCCAATAGGGCAGGAAATGAATGGTGACGAAATCGACATCGGCGCCGATCTCCCGGTAACGCAGCCAGAATTCCCAGACATCGGCGTAGGTCACCGGCACATCCACGCGCGGCTTCACCGAGCGGATGATTTCCCGAAGGTCGGAGGCGACCATCTCGCCTCGCAGCAGCACCTCGCTGCCGACGATGATTGCCGAGACCGTGTCAGGATGATCCTTGGCGAGTGAGACCGCGATGTCGATCAGGTGAGCGTTCTTCGCGCGATCGCGTCCGATCCAGATCCCGAGCAGAACCTTCAACCCGACTTGGGACGCAAGCTCGGGCACCTTGTCCAGTCCGTTGTCGATGGAATAGGTGCGGATGCATTTGGATACCTTCGTCAACTCGCGCAGATCCTCCAGGATCTGCTCCGGGCCGACGATGAGTGTCTGGTCGTGCGGCGTCTGGTCGTTGCGGAAAGGCGCGTAGGACACACACTCGAGCTTCGCCGCACCATCGATCGGCGCGCGCGCCAGCTTCACCGGCGTGGCCAGCCACCACCACGCCGCTGCAACGACACCCAGCGATAGAAAGAAAAGCGCCAGCGGCGTACGAAAGCCGATTGGTCCTGCTCCAAACAAACGGATAGATCAGCTTATTTAGCTCTGCACGGCAGGCGTGTCGACCCACCGATCCGGCCGCCTGCACAATTGCGCCGCAAAACGGATGCGGTGATATAGACCGTACCAGGCACCAAGCGCGGGTCTTGATGCCTGGACTCGATCCCGCCCGCGGCCCAGTGAAACGATGCCCCTGAAGAGATTTTCCCGTCGCCAGTTTGCCAGAATCGCGGGCTGGTCGGCCCTTGGAATGTCGACACTTTCAAGCAGATCCGGTCTGGCCCAATCAGGCCTGGAAAGCGGGTCACAGAAGCGAAGGGCCGCCACGGGTTTTCCGAACGATTTCGTGTGGGGCACGGCGACATCATCCTATCAGGTCGAGGGGGCCGTCAACGAAGAGGGCCGCGGCCCGTCGATCTGGGACCGGTTCGCCCACACGCCCGGCATGATCTCCGATCGCAGCACCGGCGACATCGCGACCGATCATTTTCATCAGTACAGGGAAGACGTTCAACTGATGAAGGCGCTCGGCGCGAAGGCGTATCGATTTTCGATCGCGTGGCCCCGTGTCTTTCCGGATGGAGCCGGTTCACCGAATCCAAAGGGCCTCGATTTTTACAACCGGCTGCTGGACGAATTGGCGGCGAACGGCATCGAACCGTTCGTGACGCTTTATCATTGGGACCTGCCGCAGGCGCTGCAGGATCGCCACGGCGGCTGGACGTCCCGCGAGACTTCGAAGGCATTTGCAGATTACGCAGGCCATGTCGCGGCGCGCCTGAGCGACCGCGTGAAACATTTCTTCACGATCAACGAATGCTCGAGACTCGTGCATCTCGGACACGGAATTGGCGCGGACGCGCCGGGACTGAAACTGTCGCCATCGGAGATCAAGCAGGTCAGGCACCATGTCGCGCTGGGGCATGGGCTTGCAGTTCAGGCCATCCGGGCTCATGGACGCGCCGGGACCAGGGTCGGTCCGGCCGAGAATGCCGTGAGTTGCGTCCCTGCCGTCGAAACGCCGGCGAACATCCGCGCGGCCGAAAAGGCGATGCGCGAGCTCAACGCCGGCTATCTGACGGTCATGTTCGAGGGCAAATATACGGATACCTATCTTGCGCAGGATGCTCCGAAATACACAACGGACGATCTGCGCATCATCTCCTCCCCGATCGATTTTGTCGGGATCAACGTCTACATGCCCGACCATTACGTCGTGGCCGCCGACAACGAGCGCGGCTTCACGCTGGCGCCGTTCCCCGCCTCGTTCCCGCACATGAAGGCCACCTGGCTCAGGCCGGGCCCCGAAACGATGTACTGGGTACCTCGCCACGTCGCCAACATCTGGAACGTGAAGTCGATCTACATCACCGAGAACGGAACGTCGGGGAGCGACCAGCCGGCCGCGGACGGCACCATCTATGACGTCGATCGCATCATGTACCTGCGCAATTATCTGACGCAGTTGCAGCGCGCGACTTCGGAGGGCGTGCCGGTGCGCGGATATTTCCTGTGGAGCCTGATGGACAATTTCGAATGGTCGGATGGCTATGAGCAGCGCTTCGGCCTGTACCACGTCGACTTCGCCACGCAGCGCCGCACGCCGAAGCTGAGCGCGTCGTTCTACCGCGAAACGATCGCGCGAAACACGGTGGTGTAATCAGCCGATCATCAATCCGTCGTGCGCAGGCCCTTCCCCAGCGCCTCGAACATGATCGTCTTCAGCGCCAGCTGGATCCGCCCGCCCTGCGTCGGGGCCTGCACCATGAAGACAACGAGCAGGTCGTCCTCGGGGTCGACGAAATAGAAACTGCCGCCCGCGCCGTCCCAGCGGTATTCGCCGAGCGGCCAGTTCGTATTCGGGGGCGGCGAGGTACGCACGGCAAAACCAAGACCGAAGCCGCTGCTCGGGCCCGGAAAATAGAAGGGATCGTGCAGGATTCCGGTCTCCGGCCCGATCTGATCGGACGTCATCAGCGCGACCGTCTCCGGCTTGAGGTAGCGCTTGCCGTCCAGCTTGCCGCCATTGAGCAGCATCTGCAGGAAGCGGGCGTAGTCCCCGATCGTCGAGACCAGCCCCGCGCCGCCGGATTGCCAGCGCCGCGGCGCGGTCGGGTCCCTGATGCCCGCCACCCGAAACTGGTCGACGGGAAACCCCTGGGCAATGCGCGGCCACTTCGCTTTATCCGCGACATAATATGCGGTGTCGGACATGCCGAGCGGATCGAACAACCTCTGCTTCTCAAATTGAAATAGCGTCTGTCCCGAGGCCACCTCCACGACACGACCGAGCACATCGGTGGAATGGCTGTAGTTCCAGCGCGTGGCGGGCTGCTCGGCAAGCGGCAGGGTCGCGATTCGGTCGGCAAATTCGGCATTGTCGAAGTCGCCGGCATACAACTTTGCATTGGCATAGAGTTTCTGCACCGCAGTCTCGCCGAAGAAGCCGTACGTGATGCCCGAGGTGTGCCGCAGCAGATCCCTGATCGTGATCGGGCGCTTCAACGGCTCGAGTTTGAGCGGAGGCTGCCCTGCTTCATCGGAAAGATCGACGCCGACTTTTGCATCTGCAAACGCGTGAATGTATTTCGACACGGGATCGTCGAGGGAAAGCTTGCCGTCATCGACCAGCATCATCGCCGCAACCGAGGTGACGGCTTTCGACATCGAATAGATCTGGAAAATCGAGTCCGGCGTCATCGGCTGGCCGGTCGCGGGGTCGCGGACGCCGAAACTCCTGAAATAGACCGGCTTGCCGTGCTGCTGGATCAGCAGGATCGCGCCGGGGATCTTGCCGGTCGTGATTTCGTTCTGAACGTGGTCCCCGATCCGTTCCAGCGCCGCGCGCGAGAAAGTCGGTGCGTTCGGCGCCTTCGGCTCGGCGCGCACCTCGTGCTGCCATCCGGCCGCCAGAAGAACGGCCAGCACCGCCACAGCAAGGCCGCGCCCTGCGGCGCGATCAGTTCTCCAGCGCTTCATAGACCAGCTGCTTCAGCGTCCGCTGGACGCGCTGGCGCTCGGTCGGCGTCTGCTCCAGCACCACGAAGAACATGTCCTGCTTGCGGTCGACCACCATGTAGCAACCGGACGCGCCGTCCCATTTCAACTCGCCGAGCGATCCCGGCGGCGGCGGCTTGGCATTGCCGGGATCAGTGCGGACGGCAAACCCGAGCCCCATGCCGAAACCGTCACCGGGAAAGTAGAAATAGTCCCGTGCCACGCCGGAGTCCTTGCCCGCATGGTCCGTTCCCATCAGTTCGAACGTCTTCGGGTTGAGATAGGTCTTGCCGTCGAACGTGCCGCCATTGGCGATCATCTGCGCAAACCGCGAGAAGTCCGCCATGGTCGAAACCATGCCGCCGCTGGCGGATTCCCACTTCTGCCGAACCTCGGTCCGGTACAGGCGGCCGACCCGGAAATCGCTGTCGTTCGGCAGCGGCTGGG
>DAIMKE010000013.1:0-18542 GCA_036721875.1 Bradyrhizobium sp.
GCGCCGGACGGACGAACAGGTCCTCCAGGTAGATTCCGGCGCGGCCGCTGAAGGTCGAAAAAGTGACGAACCAGACCGCGAAGCCCACCGCCTCGCCATTCCATTCCGCAACCTCGCAAAACAGGCGCGGGTTGGCGCCGAACAGCTCGGAATCCAGATCCGCTTCGGTGGCCTCGACTTCGTGCAGCAGCTTTTCGTACTCGGCGAGTTCGCGAACGAACGACAGCACCAGTCCCGCTTCGCCCGGACGTACGCGGCGGATGTTGAGAGACATCAATCCCTCGCACCGCTATTCATACAGCC
Source organism: Bradyrhizobium sp. (assembly GCA_036721875.1). Classification (GTDB taxonomy): domain Bacteria; phylum Pseudomonadota; class Alphaproteobacteria; order Rhizobiales; family Xanthobacteraceae; genus Bradyrhizobium. The sequence goes on from DAIMKE010000013.1 coordinate 304, forward strand.
ACCTCGGCCTTGATATGCGGATGTGGGTCGTAGCCTTCGAGTGCAAAATCCTCGTAGCGAAACGCGAAGATATCCTTCACATCGGGATTGATCTTCATGACCGGCAGCGGCCGCGTCGGCCGCGTCAGTTGCAGCCGCGCCTGTTCCAGATGGTTCAAATACAGATGCGTGTCGCCGAACGAGTGCACGAAATCGCCGGGCTTCAGCCCCGTCGCCTGCGCCACCATCATCGTCAGCAGCGAGTAGGAAGCGATGTTGAAGGGCACGCCCAGGAACACGTCGGCGGAACGCTGATAGAGCTGGCACGACAGTTTGCCGTTGGCGACGTAGAACTGAAACAGGCAGTGACAGGGCGGCAGCGCCATCTTGTCGACGTCGGCCGGATTCCACGCGCTCACGATCAGCCGCCGTGAATCCGGGTTACGCTTGATCATGTCGATGACATTGGAGATCTGGTCGATGCTGCGCCCGTCCGGCGCCGGCCACGAGCGCCACTGCGATCCGTAGACGGGGCCGAGATCGCCGTTGGCGTCGGCCCATTCGTCCCAGATCGAAACGCCGTTGTCCTTTAGATATTTGATGTTGGTGTCGCCGGCGAGGAACCACAGCAATTCATGCACGATCGCCTTCAGCGGCAGACGCTTGGTGGTCAGCATCGGAAAGCCGGCCGACAGGTTGAAGCGCATCTGGTGGCCGAAGATCGACAGCGTGCCGGTGCCGGTGCGGTCGTGCTTTTCCGCGCCGTCGCTGAGGATACGTTCGAGCAGGTCGTGATACTGGTTCATGGCTGACGTTTCGGGCCTTCCAGGGAGCGCGAACTTAGCGGCCGGCATAGCCGATCAACACGCCGATTCGGCCTCTCGCGGCAATTATACCCCAAAAAATGATCATCCCGGCGCAAACGACAAGGGGCGGAACCTGCGTTCCGCCCCTTAGCTTCATATTGATTATGTGAACTAATTCACTGCCTTGAGCACCGGCGTCCACTTTGCGATTTCGTTTTTCACCAGGGTTCCCAGCGAGGCCGGCGTCCGCTCCGCCTTGGCCGGGATCACGCTGCCGAGGTCGAGCAGTCGCTTGCGCACGCCCTCGTCATCCAGCGCCTTGACGACCGCATCGTTCAGCTTGGCGACCACTTCAGGCGGCGTGCCCTTCGGCGCGAAGATCGCGTTCCACGCCTGCGCCTGGAAGGCCGGCAGGCCAGCCTCGGCGGTGGTCGGAACGTTGGGCAGGGACGGATTGCGCTCCGGTGTCGCAATCGCATAGGCCTTGATCGTGCCGCCGTTGATCTGCGGCACGGCATTGACGATCTGGTCGCACATGTAGTCGACCTGCCCCGCAACGAGCGCATTCATCGCCGGACCCGTGCCGTTGAAGGGAACGCCGATCGGCTTGACCCCGAGCACCGAGTTCAACAACTCGCACGATACGTTGGAGACCGAGCCGACGCCGGCGTGCGCGGCGTTGACCTTGCTCTCGTTCGCCTTCACGTAGGCGATGAATTCCTTTAGGTCCTTTGGCGGGAAATCCTTGCGCGCCAGGATCAGGATCGGCGTTCCCGCGAGCAGCCCGACCGGCTCGAAATCCTTTTCCGGGTGATAGGCCAGCTTGGGATAGAGCGGCACGGACGCCGCATGCGTGCCCATATGCCCGGTAATCAGCGTATAGCCGTCATTGGCGGCCTTCGCCGCGCGCGTAGTGGCGGTGGTGCCGCCAGCACCTACCACGTTCTCGATGATGATGGCCTGACCGAGCGTCTGCGCCATATGGGCGGTGACGATGCGCGCGATCACATCGGTCGGGCCGCCTGCCGCGAACGGCACGATCATGGTGATGCTGCGCGTCGGATAGGTTTGAGCCTGCGCCTGCGCAGAAATTGCAAATCCGGCGAGCACAGCCAGACAACCGCTCGCCAGCGAGCGTCCATACCATTTCATGGTTAAGTTCCTTCAGCCCTTAGAGAAATGCCGGCTCTCCCAAGCCGGCATTTGCAAGTCATATCAGTTCACGCGAAGTCGAACAAACCGCAACCTGCGGCGCACCGCCGCAGGTCAATTCTCGGATTCGACGAACACCTGGTCGCGCTTCTTGCGGAGCGCTGGCAGCACCGTCAGGATCAGCAGTCCGGCCGCAATCGCCATCAGCACCGCGGACAGCGGCCGCGTGACGAACACCGACCAGTCGCCGCGCGAGATCAGCAGCGCCCGGCGCAGGTTTTCCTCCATCAGGGGTCCGAGCACCATGCCCAGCAGCAGGGGCGCGGGCTCAAAGTCATGCTTGATGAGCCAATAGCCGATCAATCCGAATACGCCTGCTATCATGACGTCTGTCGGCGCATTGTTCACCGAGTAGATGCCGATACAGCAGAAGATCACGATTGAGGGGAACATCAGGCGGTACGGCACGCGCAGCAGCCGCACCCAGATCCCCACCAGCGGCAGGTTGATGACGAGCAGCATGAGGTTGCCAACCCACATCGAGGCGATCATGCCCCAGACGAGCTCGGGCTGCTTCTGCATCACTTGCGGACCCGGCACGATGCCGTGGATGGTCATCGCGCCGACCATCAGCGCCATCACCGCGTTCGGCGGAATACCGAGCGTCAGAAGCGGGATGAACGAGGTTTGCGCAGCCGCATTGTTCGCGCTTTCGGGCGCCGCAACGCCCTGAATCGAGCCGCGGCCAAACATCTCGGGCGTCTTCGATATCTTCTTCTCGAGCGTATAGGCCGCGAACGAGGCGATGACGGCGCCGCCGCCCGGCAGGATGCCGAGGATCGAGCCAAGCACGGTCCCGCGTCCTATCGCCGGCGCCGAGTCCCTCAGATCCTTTGCCGTCGGCATCAGGCCAGAGACCTTTTGCTGAACCAGTTGCCGGTCGCTTTCGCCGCCGGCGTCGAGATTGCGGATGATTTCCGCAAAACCGAACAACCCCATCGCCAGCGTGGCAAACCCCAGACCGTCGGCCAGTTCGGGAATGTTGAAGGCCATGCGCGAAGCGCCGGTTTCGATGTCGGATCCCACCATTGACAGCAGCAGGCCCAGCACGATCATCGCGATCGCCTTCAGCACGGAGCCCTTTGCCAGAACGACAGCGAAGATCAGGCCGAGCACCATCAGCGAGAAATATTCGGCAGGCCCGAACGCCAGCGCGAGCTTGGTGAGCGGCGCGCCCAGAATGGCGATGAGCACGGTCGCGACGCAGCCGGCAAAGAACGAGCCGATCGCCGCGATCGCCAGCGCCGGACCGGCGCGGCCCTGCTTGGCCATCTGGAAGCCGTCGAGCGCCGTCACCACCGAACCCGCCTCGCCGGGAATGTTGACCAGGATCGACGTGGTGGAGCCACCATACTGCGCACCGTAATAGATGCCAGCCAGCATGATCAGCGCACCCACCGGCGGCAGGCCGAAGGTGATCGGAAGCAGCATGGCCACGGTGGCAATGGTGCCGATGCCCGGCAGAACCCCGACGAGGGTGCCGACCAGCGCGCCGATCAGGCACAGCAGAATGTTGACTGGGATCGGGATCGAAGCGCCGCCGAGAAACGCCGGCGTCCACTGCACGAACTGGAAAACCACACCGAAGCCCAGCCCGAGATTCGAAAAAATATCTCCCATCGTACCCTCAACGGATCATGAATGTCGGCAGGAGCTGCAAGGGCAGACCGAGCGCGTAAGGAAACAAAAGGGTGCAGAACGCCGTCAGGCAGGCGCCGACGACAAGCGCCTCTATCCAACGGGTCTCATGCGAGCCGCAAGCGGCGATCATGAAGCTTGTCATCGCAGCGAAGATCATTCCCATCGGGCGGATCGTGAACGCAAAGGAAAGGATCGCCAGCGACACAAACAGCGGACCGCGCCAGTGATATTTCGCGAGGTGCTGGCCTTCGGTCAGAACGCCGACGAGCGCGATGGCAGCGCCCAGTCCGAGGAGCAGAAACCCGAACATCCGCGGCGCGGTGCCGGCGCCGAACGAAAACCCGCGCATGCCCTGCAGGTCGCTTGACGCCCATAGGGCGAACAAGGCGACGGCCATCAACGCGATGCCGCCGATAAAATCCTGCGGTCCGCGAACCCACTTCGGCATGATAGATTTGACCGGCGCTTGGCCCGGCGTAGCACTCATTAGTCTCACTCCCCCCAAAGGCGGGGCTTCTCGCCCGTTGCTTGGATAAGCTGTACCAGTCTGTATCCGTGTCCCGGAAGCTTGCTAGCGACTTTCGTCGGACAACGCCAGCAAAACCCAAAGCGCCCTCGTCCGGGAATATCCCGACATGCATGGCGACCGAATTGGCGCATCCGTGCCCAGGCAAGTACCCTCGTCGCAAAACGGTGCAGCAAGGCTGTCCATCGCAACCTCCGCGGATCACCGCGCCGGCGATACCCGCGACCGGATACTTCGCGTGCCCTTGGCGATCATTGACCACGAGCCGGCCACAATCAGCCCGCCGGCCTGTCGCTCGCCGCAATTCGGGAACGGCCCGAAGCCATCCAATTCGCCATGTACGCGCCCGCCGGCGGCCCTATTTTTCTTCAGACTTGCACCCTATATTGGGGGTGCCGGTTCGCCGGCTATGGAAATAAATGACCGTCGCAATAAACCATTCGGACCCGGGGGCAGTACCCGGCGCCTCCACCCAAGCCCGCCCTTCACAATTGTGGGCTTCGGCGGGGGCGAAACAGGATCGACGAGGGCGTAAAGGGCGAGTTTTTTCTCGGTATGGTTCCGCCGTTATCGGGCTATGCAATAGTTGCAAACGACAACTATGCTCCGGTTGCTCAGGCTGCGTAACGCAGTTTGAAAGACCAAGTCTAAAGTCCTAGCGGGTTAAGCTCCGCTAGGCGGGGTTCGGAGGCACCTGGCAACAGAAGCCTCCACTAACATGCTCCAAACTAACCCATTGATTTGTATGAAACGCACTGTGCGAACGTTCGCGAACAATCGCGAAACGAACGCAGAAACCGTTGACGTTGTGTTACCGAAAAATTACCCAACCACCAGCGCTAGGAATAAAATCTAAAAATTGTATAACGATTTGAAATCGTTAGGAAATTGAAACCTCGCAATTTCGTTAGCAACAGAAGTCCCAGCTTCAGTTTCGTGAATTTGGCACGCCTGTGCGCGCAGGACGACCTAAGCAATCGGCCCCATTTCGTCGTTCTGTTTCGGTAAATGGTACAGTCCGAAATCGGCTCGCACTCTTGAGGTAAGCGGCCTTGCCGTTCGTATCCTTTCCAGCAAATGGCGCTTGCCTTGCCACCCACCTATCCTAATGCCGCTATCGTTTTCTCCGGTGTCAGTCATGTAGACCGCACCGATAAACGGCAGTGCCTGCACTGGCGTGCCGCGCGCCCGCATGTAACGTTCTATCACGCCATGTCCGTTCGCTAGTATAAAGTAGTTCTCACTAGGCTCGGACTCCGACTGCGGAAAATCGGTTAGCAAAAGGCGAATGATCGCTGAACTTCCACAATAGTTGGCAAAATTCTTTCTTCTATAAAGCAAGCGACTGCCTTCATCGTACATATAGCCGACTTCCATCGACCAGCCGCTTACTTCAGGGTAGCGCGCAGCATGCGCAGCTAAGTCGCGGTGCACACAGTCATCGGCGTCAACAAACATGACGTGAGCAGGCCCCCACTGTCGGGCCACCGCCAGCCCGACCTTGAGCTTGCTCCACTTGTCGTTCATTCGCGATGCCGAGTTGGCCGCAGGGATGGGGAAGTCCCTTTCAACGATCATCAAGGCGGGGTGCGTAAAACTGGTCTCTGGCCGAGCATTGCAAACTAGCACTACCCTGAAATCCGAAGAAGTTTGAGCACAGACGGACCGCAATGTCCGCTCGCACAATCTTGATACCCGAAGCCAATCCTTTGACGCCCCGGGACTCTGAAGAGCAAGGATAAATATGAGCATTTAGCAAGTAGCTCGCCCTTCGGTTATTCTGTCAAGTTTCGTAGAGGCGAAAGTTGTTTACAATCTCACAGTGCATAACCGGTCAGCTTTGCGGAGACGTGGCTGAGGATCACGCCGTAGCTCCAATGCCACTCTCGAATTAGCGCGCTCCGATTTGAGAGAACGCCCGCAATTAAAGCGTGCTGTTGAACTTTCTTGCTGTCTGACTAGATATGTAGAGTTACCGTAGGGTTACCCAGATCTGAAAAATGACGATAGATCAATAAGTTAGGTGCCCCGCAACAGAAGCCTCCACTTCATTTTCTTTGCATTCTCCGCCCGGCAGAGGGCTTTTGCCGCAAATTCGACCCGTCACGCCTGCTGACCTTCGGCCCGGGCCGGAGTACCATGAGACAGCAGGGCGAGTCGGGGCACCGGCGGCCACCATTGAACTTAACAGGACCAACATGGCGACCGATCACATCCGTTATGACGTGCTGGCGCGCGACGCGCTGCGCGGGGTGCTGCGCCGCGTGCTGACCGACGCCGCCGAACACGGCCTGCCCGGCGAGCATCATTTCTTCATCACCTTCCTGTCCACCGCCGACGGCGTAAAGCTGTCGCCGCGGCTGCTCGCGCAATATCCGGAGGAGATGACCATCATCCTGCAGCACCAGTTCTGGGATCTGGTGGTGAGCGAGGATCGCTTCGAGGTCGGCCTTTCGTTCGGCAGCATTCCGGAGCGGCTGGTGGTTCCGTTCGCCGCGATCAAGAGCTTCCTCGATCCTTCCGTCCAGTTCGGCTTGCAGTTCGAGCCGTCGGAAGCCATGCCCGAAGCGCCAGCGGCAAAGCTCCCCGCCGTTCCCGCCGCCCCTGCCCTGCCCGTCGCCGCTGCGCCGGCGCCCGCTGCCGAGAGCGCGGATGAGCCGGAGAAGCCGAGCGAAGGCGCGGAAGTGGTGCGGCTGGATCGTTTCCGCAAGAAATAATCCAAGCGCGAGAATATCGGCTACGCTGTAGTGTAAACGTTCCGCCATTTCACGGCGCAACGGACATTACGCATGGCTCGAACGAACTCCCGAAACAAATCCACCCGCAGCGAGACCGATAGTTTCGGTCCGATCGACGTTCCCGCCGATCGCTATTGGGGCGCGCAGACCGAACGCTCGCGCCAGAACTTCAAGATCGGCCAGGACCGCATGCCGATGCCGATCGTCCATGCGCTCGGCATCGTCAAGCTCGCCTCCGCGCAAACTAACCGGGAACTCGGCCTGCTCGATGCACGCCGCGCCGGCGCCATCGTCCGCGCCGCCCGCGAGGTGATCGAGGGTAAGCTCGACGATCATTTCCCGCTGGTGGTCTGGCAGACCGGCTCCGGCACCCAGACCAACATGAACCTCAACGAGGTGATCGCCAACCGCGCCAACGTACTGCTCGGCGGCAAGCTCGGCGCCAAGGAGCCGGTCCATCCGAACGATCACGTCAACATGAGCCAGTCGTCGAACGATTCATTTCCGACGGCAATGCATATCGCGGCGGCGCAAGGCATCCTGGCGAACCTGATCCCGGCACTGAGCGAACTGCATCGCGCGTTGCGCACGAAGGAAAAGGCATTCGCCAAGATCGTCAAGATCGGGCGGACCCATACGCAGGACGCGACCCCGCTGACGCTGGGACAGGAATTCTCCGGCTATGCCGCGCAGGTCGGACTCGGAATCGCGCGGCTGCGCGTCGCGGTGAAGGACTTGTTCCCGCTGGCGCAGGGCGGAACGGCTGTCGGCACCGGCCTCAACTCGAAACCGGAATTCGGCAAAAAGTTCGCAAGGGAAGTCGCCAAGCTTACCAAGCTTCCCTTTACCAGCGCGCCGAACAAGTTCGAAGCACTCGCCTCCAACGATGCCTATGTGCTGGTGCACGGCGCGATCAATTCGGTCGCCACCGGACTGTTCAAGATCGCCAACGACATTCGCCTGCTGGGGTCGGGCCCGCGCTCCGGCCTCGGCGAATTGATCCTGCCCGAGAACGAGCCGGGCTCGTCGATCATGCCCGGCAAGGTCAACCCGACCCAATGCGAGGCGATCACCATGGTCTGCTGCCAGGTGTTCGGCAACCAGACGACCATCACGGTCGCCGGCAGCCAGGGACATTTCGAATTGAATGTTTACAAACCGGCATTGGCATATTGTATGATAAATTCCATTCAATTGCTGTCGGATGCGGCCCGCTCGTTCACGGAACATTGCGTGGTGGGAATACGCGCCGACGAAAAGCGGATTCGTGATTTGATGGAGCGCTCGCTGATGCTGGTCACCGCGCTCGCTCCGAAGATTGGATACGACAACGCGGCGAAGGTCGCGAAGACGGCGCATGCGCGCGGAACTACGTTGAAGGAAGAGGCCGTGCGGTTGGGCTTTGTGAGCGCGGCCGAGTTCGAGCGACTGGTGCAGCCGGACAAAATGACACACCCGGGGTAACGCCTCTCCGGGAAACTACGGATGTGCGATTTAATTATGGATCATAATCCCTAAAGAATTAGGGTGATCATCTATCGCCATCGCGGCGACGCATGGTAGGAGCAGGTATTATTCGGTTTTCGCAGAGCGGAACCAAATTTTTTGATGCTATCAGAGAACATTACACGGGGATTCTGCATGACCATCAAGTTTGCTTTCGCGACGCGTAACGACATTTTTCTGGCCAATGAATCGTCTTGCCTTCGAGACGCCGGATGATGGAGGCCAGCATGGGCGATGTGGTCAACCTCAAGCGATTCAAGAAGCGAAACGAGCGAGAACAATCGGCCATGCAAGCCGACGCCAACCGCGCGCGCCATGGCCGGACCAAAGCCGAGCGTGCACGCGATCAGCAGCAGAAGGATCGCGCCAGCGACTTTCTTGACCAGCACAGAATTGATGACGGAGACGCATCATGAAGTCGCCAGTCGTCAAACGCTCGATCGTCGTCGCCGGTCACAAAACCAGTGTCAGCCTCGAAGAGGCCTTCTGGAACGGCATGAAGGAAATCTCGGGCCTGCGAAACATGACGCTGTCCGAACTGGTCGGCGAGATCGACGGCAACCGCCAGCAGGGAAATCTGTCCTCGGCGATCCGTCTTTTCGTGCTCGACTATTTCCGCACGCGCGCCATGCCGCCCCCGGCCGCGGCGGACGGACCACGTCCGCAGGCCTGATCATCGCTACAGGCGCGCGCATCCCGAGGCGCGCCTGCCGCGTTACGCCTTAACGCTCAATCAACAGCGCTCGGTTCTCAGTAGACGAGTCCGGTGCCGGGTGGCTTTTCGAGCGCCGCGGCAAGCGACCGGTACTCCTCGCACCCAGTCCCGCAAATCGCGGCGATCCGGCTCAGATGATACGACGCCTGGTCGCGATTGCCCTGCTCGATTTGCCACAGCCCGTAGTACTGCCAGGTCAGCACGTGGTTGGGGTCCGTCTTCAGCGCGCGCTCGTACCAGGTTTGCGAGAGCTTGTAGTCGCCGAGCTTGCGATAGGAGTAACCAATCAGATTGGCGACGCTCGCATTGTCGTCGTGCCCGAGCGCCTTCAACTGCCCGATCGCACCGGCATGTTCGTTGCGCTGATAGATCGCCGCATGGGCTGCGCGGTATCCCTCCCGAAACGCTGCATCGCCGATGCTCGACTGCTTGTCGGTTTTCTTCCTGGCTTTGGATGTCGACTTGGAAGTGGACCTTGGCGCGGACCTGGTCTCCTGCGGCGGCGGCGGTGGCATCGCGGAAGGCGGATCGCCGCCTCCTCCGGCCGCAAAGGCTGGAACAATTGGAGGCGAAACGATCAACGCCAACCCAAACATGGTCAGCGTTACTAACGTAATTGCCGATCTGATCATGCGAACCTCCGGTTTTCGAGAAAGAGAATCCACGGTCCAGCCGCAGCGATAGACCCCGCCGGACACGAAACATTCCCGAAGAAAATTTCGCGCTCTGGACGAACGCAGGCAATGCAGATAATCGATGGCTGGCTTCGGCCACGCTGAGCAAGCCCGGCTGGAGCCGGCAACCGCGTCACCGAGAGACCCTGGAGAGAGAAATGGACATCGCAAAGCTGACCGCTCCGCGACCCCTGTCCATTTCGGAAGTTCTCCATGGCTGCCTTTCTCATTCTGGATTCTATCTCCCTCGTCACGCCTGACGGACGCCCCCTGTTCGATGGACTGACGCTCGCCCTCGGGCGCGAGCGCACCGCCGTCGTTGGCCGCAACGGCTCCGGCAAATCCACCCTGCTGCGGCTCATCGCAGGCGATATCGCGCCATCGGGCGGATCGCTGCAGCGCATCGGCAGGGTCGGCATGCTCGCGCAACTGGCCGATGAGCGCCTGACGGTCGGCGAGGCACTGGGCGTCGCCGACGAACTCGCGTGCCTGCACCGGCTCGAAAGCGGCGAAGGCTCGCTCGACGACGCGACGGATGCGGACTGGACGCTGCCTGCCAGGATACAGGCGGCCCTGAATGAAGTCGGCCTGCCATCGTTGCCCCTGCATCGTCCAATCGCTTCCTTGAGCGGGGGCGAGCGAACCCGCGTCGCGCTGGCGCGCCTCCTGATCGAGACACCGAATGTGTTGCTGCTCGACGAGCCCACGAACAACCTCGATGCCGACGGCCGGCAGGCGGTTGCGCAGCTGCTTGAACGCTGGCATGGCGGCATCCTCGTCGCCAGCCACGACCGCGCGCTGCTGGAGCGCGTCGACCGCATCGTCGAGCTGACGCCGATTGGCGTCACACTATTCGGCGGCGCATGGTCGGAATTTGCCGAAGCGCGCGAGGCCGCGCGCGACCGCGCCGAAGCCGACCTCGATCACGCAACGGACGCCCTGCGCAATACGGAACGCTCGCTTCGGAAAGCGCGGGAAAAGAAATCGCGGCGCGACAAGGCCGGCCGTGCCTGGCGTGCCAAGGGCATAGAAGACAAGATGTTCATGGACCGCGAGAGGGAGCGCGCCGAGAACAGCGCCGCGCGCGAAAGCCATCTCGCCAGCCGCCTGATCGGCGAGCGCACCGAGGCGCTGGAAGCCGCGCGCGCCCGGGTCGAAATCCTGACGCCGCTTGCGATCGATCTGCCGCGAACCGACCTGACCCGCGGCCGCGAGTTGATAGCCTTTAAGGACGTGGCGATGGCCTTCGGCGAGCGGCGCCTGTTCGGGCCGCTTTCGTTCGACGTCCGCGGACCGGAGCGAATCGCGATCCGCGGCGCCAACGGCTCCGGCAAAACCACGTTGTTTCGTCTGATCACCGGCGAGCTTGCGCCTTCGCTTGGCAACATCGATCGCCGCACCGATCGCATCGCCGTGCTCGACCAGCATGTCGAACTGCTCGACCCGGCCTCGAGTATTCTCGACAATCTGCGCCGCCTCGATCCGGAACTGACCGCGAACGAGGCCCATGCTGCCCTGGCGCGGTTCGCCTTCCGCGACCGCGCGGCACTGCAGATCGCCGGCACGCTGTCGGGCGGCGAGCGCCTGCGCGCCGGGATGGCCTGCGTGTTTGCGCGACCGCAACCGCCATACCTGCTGCTGCTGGACGAGCCGACCAACCATCTCGATATCGCGTCGATCGAGGAACTGGAAAGCGCGCTGGCATCATTCGACGGCGCGCTGATCGCGATCAGCCACGATGAAGCGTTTTTGCGCGGGATCGGAATCGAACGGGAGATCGCACTTTGAAGATGGCCGCTAATTGCTGTTCTGCAGCAACGGCCGCGGCGGATTGGCAACCTGCGGCGTCAGCGCGAGCGGTGGACGCAGTCTCGGTTTTGCGGCACCTGGCGCCGGCCTCACGTCGATCGGCGGCGGCAATGGCGCAACCTGCCCCGCGACAGGTGCAGCCGGCGTCGGCGCCTGCGGCCCATTGGCAGCGGGCGGGGACGCAGGCGGGCGCGGCGCGGCCTTCTGTTTTGCCGGAGCACGGCGCTGGCCTGGCGCTGGCACCGGCGCCGCGCTGGGCGGCGGTGCTATTTCCAAAGGCGTCTGAACTTCGAGGGGCGGAAGCGATATCGGCGCCGGCATCGGCGGCGGTGGTTCGCCGCGTTCGATGGCGTCGAGCCTTCGGGTCTCATAATCGATGGCCCGTACCGAGAGCCAGGAGGAAAGCGCCGTGACGTCGACGCTGCGCGTGAGCGCATCCGGCGTCCCGGCCGCAAACAATTGAATCTCCGGACGGCCAACCGTCGCCGTCAGGGAAATCGCGGCGCGGATATCGGCCTGGTCGGCGGGAATGTCGTAGCCGCCGGAGACGATGGCGCGCACGCCCGTGGCATCGAGCGTGGTGGCGCCGACGCGAAGCCGGCCATCCCGGATGGTGAACGGAATCTGCGCCGAAGGAATCGCGAGCGTACCGGCCAAAAGCGCGGGCTCGACGATCTGCTTCAACCTGGCATCGTCCTTCACCTGCCCGCCGTCGCTGGCGCGGACCGCCACCTCGAAGGCGCGCAGGTCGAGGCCGGCGAATCTCGCCTGCTCCAGCGTCAGCGTACCGCTGCCGGACAGCGCCCCCGCCAGTGCCGACGCGCTGCGGCCCTGACTGTTCAGCGTCATCTGCATCGAGGCGCGGCCCGCAGGCATCGCGAGATTGCGATAGCGCAGCGCCGTGCCGTCGACGCCGGCGAACTCGACGCGGGCGTTCAGATTGATTCCGTTTGCGCCCGGCCGCGCATCGATGTTCGCGGTGACATCGCCGCCGCCGATCCTGCCCTTGACGGAATCAAGTGTCAGCGACTGGCCGTCGCTCTTGACGATCCCGCTTACCGGCTGGAATTCGCTTCCGCCCGGGAGCAGCCCCCGCAATGCCTGAAACGCGACCTGCCCGCGCCAGCCCTTCATCAGCCCGGCGCCGAGCGGCTCGGCCGTATCATGTCCGGCCGCCCCAAGCGCCAGCGAAAATGCGGGCGCCAACGCAAGCTGGTCGGCGCCGATCTCGCCCTCGATGTTTTTCTCCTGGCCCAGCGTGACCGCGAGACGTCCGCGCAGCCGCGAACCGGCGATGCTGCTGTCGAGATCGTCGAATGTCAGGCTGTTGCCCGCGAGCGTGATGCGCGAGGACAGGCCGATATTCTGCGCCAGCGTATCGCCCTGCTTGAGGTCGAGCAGCGGCCCGAGGTCGGCGCTGCGGACTTTCAGGGCGAGACTGGCCTTGGCCTCCGGTGCCCATGGTTCGGCGGCGCCATCCGCGTCGGCATCCAGTCCCGTGCCCGATATCCTTGCCTTGATCCGCAACGGCGCCCCCCAGGCGCCCGTCGCGGTGCCCTCGAACTGCGCCGGGCCTTCGCCGGCCGTGACGGTGCGATCGAGGCCAAGCAGCGCGATTAATGCGCGGCCCTGCGCGGAATATACCTTCGTCTCCAGCCCGACCTCGCTGCGCCCGAGCGCGGCGAAATCGATGCCGTGAATTGCCGCGATGGCCGGCTCGGCAGTGACGACGGCCATGCCCTCGAGCTGCGGCGCTTCGAGTTCGACGACCGCGCGCGCATGGGCGTGATCGGACTTGCGGGCGTTCTTGTCGACGTCAAGCGTCATTTTCACGCTCGCCGGGCCGGGCGTCGTCCCCATCGCGTCGATCCGCGCCGCAAGCGTCGGCGCGAACGGCGAGATGAAGGCCGTCATCCGGCCAAGCGAGGCGGCGCTGGTATCGAGCGAGAGTTTTCCGATCGCGTTGACGCGATCGAAACTGCCCGTGCCTTCCACCGTCACGCTGTCGGGCTGGCCGATCCTGAGCTGGTCGAGCGACAAAGTTTTCGGCGAGTAGCCGAGTTTGACGAGCAACGGCCGCATTTCCTGGCCGGCCGAAATGGCGCGGCCGACATCGAGCGAAAGCTGCCCTTCGTCAGGCCACTCGCCTTGCGGGCCGGCCAGAGACCGCACGAGGGCGGTGACGGCATCGAGGTCGAGACGCGCGGCCTTCAAGTCAGCGGAGATCCGCGAGCCGCTGCCAGCCTGGCGATGCGAGACCGCAACCTGCCCTTCGACGGTGCCGCCATCGATCTCGGCATTCATGGCGCCGATGGCGAAGCCGTCGGGCGCCACGGTCACGTCACCACGGAGCCGCATGGGCTTCTGGCTGCGATAACCGATGTCGCCGCGGCCCTGCAGCCAGGTCATCAGCGCATCGGGATCGGCCGATTCGATGTTGAGTGCGGCCTTGAATCGATCCGGCGCCGCACTTTGCATGGCCCCCTCGCTCAGCAAGACCTTGGTCGTGCCGGGCGCACGGAACTCCAGCCGGTGCGCCCGCCATGATTGGGCGTCACCGTGCAGTTCGGCCGCGATGTCCTGCAGCGGACGACCGCCCAGCATGACCTGTTCGGAAGCGAGTTCGATTTGCGCCGGGATTGGCGCATGCGGGATCCCTGCGGCCACCGCCCGCAGCGCCGGCCAGGCGCGGACCGCTTCGGAGGAATTATTGTCCCTGCCGATGAACTTGTCGGCATCGAGTTGGCGGGCCGAGAGCGTCGCGCGGAGCAGCGGCGTCGCGCCAAAGCGGATGTCGCCGCTGCCGGCAAGTTTCAGCGCGCGCTCCTCGGGGCCGTATGTCACCTCGACCTGTTCGAGCCGGGCCGCGGAATAGTCGGCCTTCACCTTGGCCGCGATGCGCCACGGCAGTTCGTCATTCCTGCCTTTCTGGACGGGAGCCCCGAATGTCACCGCGCCTTCGAAACGCGGCGCGCGGGCGTCGAAATTCAGGATGCCGTCCAGATCGGCCGCGAATTCACGCTGGCCCGGATCGATATTGACGTGGATGCGGGTGCCGTTGCCGTCCGGCCCCTGCCCCGACGAGATGCGGAACGGGTAGCGTATGTCCGATAGAGTGAAGTTACCGTCCCCGCGGACCGAGCCCGCCAGCGAGCGGACGTCGCCGCTGAAGGCGATGTCGTCCAGTTCGAGCGTGCTGCGGCTGGCCGCGTCATGGAGAGCAATACGGCCGGTGAGATTGAGACGGTCGATCGCCAGCGAGCCCAGATTGACCGTCCCCGTCGTCGCAGGCCAGTCGATGCGCCCCTTCGCATCGAGGCCGAGATCGAGCGACATGCCGTTGATGGTCAGTTCGGTGGCGCGCACCTCTCCGCGCATCAGCGAACCGAGGCTGAACTCGACGTCGAGCTTGCCGGCGCGGACCTTGCCGAGATCGTTGGCGCCACCGACCATCACCGAGCGCAGCTGCAGCGACGGCGCCGGCAGCAGGCGGGCGTCGAGCTTGCCGCCGACACGAACCGGAGCGCCGATGATCCGCGTCGCCTCGGCCTCGAACTGCGGCCGGAACTGGTTCCAGTCGATGAAATACGGCCCGATGAGCGCGGCCACCAGTGCAATGATGAAAGCGATTGCCAGGCCGAGCAGCGTCGTCTGCACGGTGTCTCCCCTTGAACCGCCCCGGCGCAGGCCAAGCGACGCCGAACCGGGCGCCGGAGCAACCCGGAATATAGAGACAAGTTGGGCGAAGTCACAGCGCCATGCGGCCGGCAGTCCACCGGACTAACAGTAAAGCAGCCAGGTGCCAGAATCCGTAACGAGGCTGTTACCAGCTTGCAGGCAGGCGCTTGAGGCCACGCAGCACGAAGGTCGGACGCCATTCCGGGTTCACAGCGTCATCCAGCCGCAGGTCGGGCAGCCGGCGCAGCAGGGTCGAGATCGCGACTTCGGCCTCGATTCGCGCCAGTTGGGCCCCGAGGCAGAAGTGGATGCCGCCGCCAAAAGACAGCGGCTTCACGTTGGGTCGCGTGATATCGAGGCGCTCGGGGTGATCGGGATACACGGCCGGATCGTGATTGGCCGAACCCAGCAGGCACAGCACGCTCTCGCCCTTCGGAATTCGCTTTCCGCCGAGATCGTCGATATCTTCCAGCGCCACCCGGCCGGTCAGTTGCACGGACGAATCGTAGCGCAGGAATTCCTCGATGGCATTGGTGATCAGTTCGGGCCTGGCCTTGAGCAGCGCGAGCTGGTCCGGATTGCGATAGAGCGCCAGCAGGCCGTTGCCGATCAGGTTGACGGTGGTCTCGTGGCCTGCCCCGAACAGCAGGATGATGTTGGCGGTCAGTTCCTCATTGGTGAGCTTGCTGCCGTCCTCCTCGGCCTGCACCAGTTGCGTGGTCAGGTCATCGCCGGGATTCTTGCGCCGCAGCTCGAACAATTGCTGAAAATACATCGCCGCCATCGCGTTCCCGGCGTTACCCTGCTTGATCTCCTCGGGTGAGAGCGGCACCGGATCCAATAGCCGTCCGCCGTCGCGCGAACCGGCATAGAAGGCCTCGCGGTGCTCCTCGGGAATTCCGAGCATGTCGCAGATGATGGTGACCGGGAGGCGGAACGCGAAATCCTCGATCAGGTCCATCCTGCCCTGCGGGATGATGCGATCGAGCGTCTCGTCGACGATCTGCTGGATGCGCGGGCGCATGTCCTCGACCCGGCGCGCCGTGAAGGCCTTCACCACCAGCCCGCGCAGGCGGGTGTGGTCCGGCGGATCCTGCTGCAGCATCCAGTGGCTCATGCTGCGGAACACCGGCTCGTCCATGATCTTCGGGCCGTAGCGGCGGATCGTGCGCTCGACATAGTCCTTGCCGAACCGCTTGTCGCGCATCACGAGGCTGGCCTCCGCATGGCGGCTGGCGACGAACATGCCGAGCGGCGTCAGGTGCACCGGATCGGTGGTGCGCATCCGCTCGTAATGCGGATAGGGATTGCGAATGAAGTCGGGAGAAAGCGGGTTGAATAACGGCGCGCCATTCGCAGGCTGAACATGCTCGTTCATGGTGACCTCAATCGGTTGCCACGCTTGATTGCGTGTGCGCGTTTTCATCCCCAAATTCGATACACCGTTGTATCGAGTTGCATTCTGACCTAAAATGTTCCGATGTCAAGAGTTCGAACCAGACCCACCAGGGACGACACCCGCGAAAAGCTGTTCGAAGCGGCGGCGCGCGTGTTCGAGGAACAGGGCATCGGCGGCGCCAGCATCGAGATCATCGCGGCCGCCGCCGGCTTCACCCGCGGCGCCTTCTATTCGAACTTCAAGAGCAAGGACGAACTCATCATCGCGATGCTCGAAGATCACGTGGAGCAATCGATCGCGCGCATGCACGAGCTTCTCGCCGAGCACAAGAACCCGGCGGATTTCATCGAAGCGCTGAAGACGATGGACCGCAATCGGCAGGATCCGCTCGGCCGCTCTCCTCTCCTGCATATGGAGATGATCCTGTTCGTGGCGCGCGCCGAAAAGCGCAGACCCGAACTCGCCAAGCGCCTGCGCGCCAGACGCAAGCTGGTCACCGACATCGTCGAGACCACGTCGAAGAGCATCGGAAGGAACGAATCACTGAGCCCGGTCTGGAACGGAGCGATCCTGCTGGCACTGGAGGACGGATTTCGTCTGCACCGACTGATCGATCCGGAGACCACGCCGGCCGACGGCTTCCTGCGTGCCATCGGCGATCTGCAGCGATGGGAAGCTTGCAACTCTCAAGTAAAGTCCTGAGCTTTCCCGGCTGAGGCCGCCGCCGCTTGCGCCTTGTGCATCTGTCCCGCGACCGCCCTCACCTTGCCCGGCGACGCGCGCCAGATGGCGACCGCCGACAACACGCTGACGGCAATGCCGATGCCAAAGGCCAGCGTGTAGTTGCCAGAGAGATCGTACAGCAACCCGGTCGCCCAAGGGCCCGCAGCGCCCCCTGCCAGTGCGGCCAGCATGATGGTGCCGAAGATGCTGCCATATTGCTTGCCCTGAAAGATCTCGAGCACCACCGCGCCCATGATCGACGTGAGGCCGTAGCCGAGCGCGCCTTGCGCGAAGATCATGAGATAGACCAGCGGCAGCACCGGCGCGAACTTCAACGCGATCAGCGCAGCGAAGCAGATCGCAAAGCCCGCGCAGCTTATCGCCCAGATCCATTCGCGACCGATCCGGTCGGAGAGATGCCCGAGCCAGATCTGTCCGGGAATGCCGAGCAGGCTGACGACGCCGAGCGCCCACACTGCGACATTCGGGCTGAAGCCGATGTCGAGCAGGAATTTGGTCTGATGCACCTGCACCGCGTACCAGATGTAGAGGCCGGAGAAGTAACCAACGCAAATCCACCAGAAGCGCGCGGTGCGCATCGCGCGGCGCAGCGTCCAGTCGGTTGCAGCCCAGACGGGATCGACGACGTTCGAGCGAGGCGCGGCTGATGTCGCTGTCGGCGCAGCGTCGCCGTCCGGCAGCATGCCGATGTCCTCAGGTCGCTTGCGCAGCAGGAGATTGATCGGCGCCAGCACGGCGAAGACGAGAATGCCCATCGCCGTGCAGGCGGTGCGCCATCCGGTCTGCTCGATCATGTGCTGCACCCAGGGCAG
>DAIMKE010000014.1:0-10934 GCA_036721875.1 Bradyrhizobium sp.
ACCCAAGCTGGACCATAGAAGAAGAGAAATGCCAGCAGCACGAACCACGCGATGCCGGTATAAGCTGCTGCAATAAGGCAAGCGAAGAACATCGACGTACCGAGGTAATGCCAGTATCGCGTGCTGGGCTGGCTATGCTGCGATAAATAGTATGGCCAGAATTCCTTATAACTTTTGATCAGCGCCATTGCATAGGTTCTCCTCTAAAGATCAGACGTTCCGCAGCGCTGTGCTAACAAGTACCCAAGCACGCGTACGATGCTATCGCGACCACATGACGGAGAGGTGACGCCGAACACCCGCATTCAGGCGCAAAGCGGAGTGAGGGCCATCACCCAATTCGACGCAGAGTTCGACACGGTCAGGACGAAGAGCTATGGGGTGTCGAGCAAGCCGTGCTCATCGTCGAGCGATGGATGTTGGGGCGCTTGCGGCATCGAATCTTTTACAGCCTTTTGGAAGTCAACGCGGCGATCACCGATCTGATGACGCATCTCAACGAAGCGCGCCCGATCCGCCGGTGACGCGCCGGCAATTGCTGGAAGAGGTTGATCACCCCGCGCTAAAGGTCCTGCCGGCCGAACCTTCGTGCCGCAGCTACGTGTTCTGGCGTCGGGTGCCGCGATGCAGTCATGCACTGTGGTTGGTCCACAGATTTGTTAACATAATTAAGGCCGCTACTCTCTCATCGGATTGACTCTCTGCGGATCATGAACCCAACGGGATCTTGATCGCAAGCTCGACTCGATCGGCGCGGAAACGCGTCACGGCGTACTCGACTGGTTTGCCGCCGGCAGCATCGACATTGACACTCTTAACCCTCAGCACCCAATGCTGAGGGGAAATGGCAAGCAGCGCGGCGTCGTTCGCCTCCACCGTCACGGTCGTGACTAGGCTCAGCACACGCTTTAGCTTCTTGGCCGTCTTGCGCGCGATCAGTGTGTGCAGCGAGCCGCCGTTGTACGCCTCGAACACCGCAGTGCCGATCGACCAGGGTAGAAAGTGTGAGATGACGCAGAACGGCCCGCCGTCGACGAGGCGCAAGGTCTCGATCGCGAAGACCTTCTCCCCATCGCGCAGGTTGAGGCGCTTAGCCACCCCTCCGCGGGCTTTGACAATCACCTTCCGAATGAGCTGACTTTCCGTGCTGTGCCCGGCTTTCACTAGGTTCTCAGTGAAGCGCGATGCGGCATCGACTAGATAATTCACGGGCTTGGCCACCACGAAAGTACCGGCTCCGTGCCGGCGGACGACGAGCCCCCGCCCCTCGAGCGTGTCGATGGCATGGCGCAAGGTGTGGCGATTGACGCCAAATCGCTCGGCCAGTTCGTGCTCGCCCGGCAGCCGCTGTCCCACTTCGTAGCGCCTGCGGATCTCTCGGTCGAACTCGTCGGCAATCTGGAGGTAGCGGGCGATCCCTGTCTCGGAGGTGATAGTACGGGTGACCATTTTGAGCGATTGTTCCCTTAGCAGGCCACCGACCTTACGCAGGTGGGCCGAGAGCAGGCTTGCGCCGTTCGTCCGCCTTGCTGACGGCGACGGGCTTTTCTAGCATTGAGTCGCGCCTCATGCGATGAGCCTTGCCGGAATTCGGGCTAATATCTTGTCGAAAAATTTGACGGTGGCGAAGATGACGAAGATTGTACCGGACCTTGGTATGCTGGCCGATACCGCAAGCACCGAAAAGACCGATGACGGTCGCCATTCGCACATTGCGGTCGAGGCCGTAAAGCTTTATCGACGATATAGGCAGGATCAACGGGGGGCCGGCAAGGCGCAAAACGCGAATTTTTGGGGCGCCGAGAGGCCGCAGTGTTTCCCGAAATTTCTTCTCGGCCACCTTAATGTCCTCTGCATAGAATTTGCCGCGAACGCCTGCGCCAAAACGCCGAAAGCATTGCACAGTTCGCTTGCGGCTTCCGGGGAACCCCACCGTCTACTATCATTCTCGCTCCTCCAAAGTTCATCTAGCGAATGTCAATCAAATTCCTTTTGAAGTTCTCCGACCTGCAGTGGAACGTATTCGCGCCCCTGCGCTTCAGAAGAGCGTCCTCGGGGTTGCCATCAGAATCTCATCGCGTGCCTCGCCTACGAGTCTTGGACGATAGTCAATCGCTGCGGGCGATCCGCTAGGCCAGATAGAGTCGAACCATGTGAGCACCCGCTCCCGTTCGAAGCGGACGGCCACAGCCTCGGCATACACACCGTCGACGACGGCGCCATATAATGAGGCAAAGGGGGCAGGGTACGTCGCGATGCGGGTAATGATCCCGCAGGGCTCCCCCGGGAAATGGCCAATGCCAGCGGCGCCGTTGTTCGCGAGCAGACGAGCGCGAGAGCCGGTCCTCAACTTCCGCATTGCGGGTCTGCCGGTATGCGTACTCGTAAGGATATCGACATTGCATACGGAGAGCATCTCTCTGAGTGACGCCCTCTGGCCGGGGGCATCGAGGCTTTCTCGAGCGAAAGCCCAGCCGCTAATCGAGGTTGTGTCGCCATGTACGATCCCGACTCGCGCCGCCCCAACCGCAACAACTAGCGTTTGCGGCAAAGCTCCGCAGCGCGCTCTCACCCCTGGGAGCGACTCAGCGGCACATTGCAGCGTAGCCATGATCGCGTCGGATCGTTTGATGACCCCAGGATCGGTATCGGACGGATAGGAACATCCGCACCCGGCGCTGCCTGCTCCTCTCGCCAGCTCCGCCTCGACATTGCCCTTGATCGCCGGATAGCGCGCGAGTCGCCTATCGAGCGCCCCGACATCATCCGTCCGCGCGTTGAGCCAGTGAGCGTCCCCATTGACGACGATTTCGACTGGCTCCGTCTCGGCCGTCGCGAACATCTCGATCGCATCGAGTGCGAATCGATTCCCGTAGAGACCGCCAACCACGTAGAGAACGTGGGTTTGTGACGCAGGAGGACCGTTCAAGGCATCGGCAGGAATTCGATAGTTCAACGGGCATGCGCTCACCTCCAAGACCTCACTCTCAACCATGCTTGACCCTTACGATATTGCGTTTGCTCATGCTGCAGGCCGATGCGCTGACATAGGTCTGTCGTGTAGCTCCGATACTGATACAAACTGAACAGTGGATTTCCGCACATGCCGCGCTTGTTCATTCAGGCTGATGGAGCACGGTAGATGTTTCTGAACCAAAAGCGCGCGATGAGGCTGCACTCTACTCTTGCCCACCTGCGGGCGACTCACCCAACGGATCAGCAGCTGGTTGATGGCGTGATCAGAGCGTTCAGCTGCGATCTTCTGAAGCAGCGCGCGACGCAATTGTCTCAATCCGCGAGCACTGCTAACCCGCTTGCAGCAGCGCTCGCCGATATTGTCACGCGCTGTCATGTCATCAATTATATCGTGGTGTTGAATGATCGGCGGGTGATCGCGCTCGAGAACAGGATTGCTAACGCCATTACAGCATCGGATCTTGCTCCGAGCGCGCTTGAGATTGCAAATGCTGTAGCCCAAGCGCTGGAGTGCTATCTCGATGCCCGGATCGCAGGCATGGTCGACGGACCAGCGTGAAACTCTGGCGCTAAAGACCGACCGATTGATCCTCATGAATGGTCCTCCCGTGAAGTCGAATATACCACGATTTGAAGCTTGGAACTACGTGCGCGTTCCTCTTCGCAGGAGAACCTCCATAACCACAAATGCTGGCGAGACAACGATGGTGAAAATGACAGTCAACGCAGCGGCAACGCGGATGTCGAAGTCCATGAAGGCGCCGAGCAGCGCGACGCTCAAAGGGCGGTAGTCCGCCGACGAGAGAAAGAGTCCACCATTGACTTCCGCGATCGAGACGACAAACACAGTCGTAGCTCCAACGATGGCGGCTCGCGCGATATTCGGGAGGATCACCAGGAAGAACGACTGCAACTGGGATGCACCGAGCGTCCGCGCTGCCGTCTCCAGCACTCGAAAATCCATCGCCGTAAGGGCGGCGCCGATCGGCCAGACGGCAAATGGAAACGCGAGCACGACGTGCGCGAGAACAAAGATCGAGAAAGTGCCAGACAGGGCTGGGTAGAGGACAATAAGGCCGATCGCCAACGCCATCGGCGGCAGGATGATGGGAAGCATCAAGATCTGCTTGACCATAAGCACGGTCGCTCCGGAGTATCGGGCGAGCGCATATGCTGTCGGCACCGCCAGCACGGTGACGATCGCCGTGACCAAGGTCGCGAGTTTCAAGCTGAATGCGATCGCGGTCCCGCCGAACTTCAGCGCCTCCCGGTAGGCCTCCGTTGACGCACCCATGAGACCACGGCTGTCCCAAACCTCGGTGAATGAGCCCACAGCCAGCATCACCAGCGGCGCAATCAACAGCATCGGCGGCACCCAAACCAGGATCGGCGCGACGCCCCGCCACGCAGCAACAGCGCCCTCACGCAGGAGGCGCCCGACAACGCCCTGCTCCGACCGGGCAATCGTAACAGCGTCAGGCCGGGCAATCAGAATAGCAGCGTCAGCTGGCATGACGAAGCGCTCCCCGAACACCCTGGACGTGACCGTTGATGCGGATGTGGACCGTCTCCCCCTCCCTCACGGCGTGGGTCTTGCCCACGTCGAACATCACCTCAGCCCCTCGGCTATCGCGACCAGTGATGCGGCGACGATTTCCCAGAAAGCGAGCGCTCGTCACCGTCACGACAAGGTCGGCTTCCGCCGCGCTCGACACGACCGTCACGTCCTCGGGACGAAACAGTTCCATATCTTCGATTGAGGCAGACTCTGGCACAAGGAAGTTCGCCTCGCCGAAGAAGCGCGCGACCATCGCGCTCGTCGGCCTATGGTACATATCCTCGGGCGGTCCGCTCTGTGCAATCTGGCCATCGAGAAGAAGCACAATCTCGTCGGCGAGGATGAAAGCATCGTCGCGATCGTGCGTGACGAGAACGGTCGGGACCTTTAGAGGCGCCAGGAGTGCGCGCAGTTCCTCTCGGATGCGACGGCGAAGCTCGACGTCGAGTGCCGACAGCGGCTCGTCGAGTAGTAGCACGTTGGGCTCGATCACGAGCGCGCGTGCAAGCGCAACACGCTGGCGCTGGCCACCCGACAACGTGGAAATGCTGCGATCCACGAGGTGATCAAGCTCGACCATCTCAAGCGCTTCCATGACGCGCTCGTGTCGTTCCTTGGGTGGGACACTGCGCACGCGAAGCCCGAACTCGACGTTACCGAAAACATTGAGATGCGGAAACAATGCATGGTTCTGGAATACGAGGCCGACCTGACGCTTCTCTGTCGGAACCCTCGTGACGTCCATTCCAGAAAAGTGAACCTTGCCCGAGGTAGGCTCCGCAAGGCCTGCGATGATGTTGAGCAGCGTGGACTTCCCGGAGCCCGATGGACCGACTAGCGCCGTGATTCGCCCCGAATGAAAGCTCGCGGTAATACCCTTGAG
The DNA here is from genome assembly GCA_036721875.1 of Bradyrhizobium sp. Lineage (GTDB taxonomy): Bacteria > Pseudomonadota > Alphaproteobacteria > Rhizobiales > Xanthobacteraceae > Bradyrhizobium. The sequence continues at coordinate 5,418 of DAIMKE010000014.1, forward strand.
CACCTTCGTGCCACCAAAGCTCTTGTGAACATCCAGGAGATCGACTTGCATGGTAGAGTTCCTATCTAGCTTGCGAAGAGAAAAGCTCAAGATCCGGATAGTTTCGGCGCAGCACCATCAAGACAAGGATCACCAGCAGGCACAGCGTAATCGCCATTGCAGATGCAATGCCAAAATTGGCAAACCCAGTGAACTCCTTGAAAATGATAACAGGATAGATCGCGATTTCTTTGGCAACCAGCAGCGCTATTCCGAATGAACCGACTGACATCAGGAAGGTGAGTACGAAGGCCGCCGATAGTGCCGGCCGGAGTGTTGGGAGGATCACCATGACAGCGATCTGGAGCCTATCGGCGCCAAGTGTCCTGGCCGCGCGAATAAGGTTTGGATCCATGTTCTCGATCGCTTGCGCGATTACAAGGGCGGAACGCGGGATCTGGAATCCGAGATAGCCCAAAGCCAGCCCGCTGATCGTGTAAGCAAAACCCCGGGAATATTCGCTCGAAAATAGGATGCCCTCAGCGACAGGAATCAGCCCCGCATTGCCGAAGAGGACGAGTATGAGCATGCCATAGACAATGCTGCCGAATGCATAGTTCATCTGGCAGAAGATCCGTAAGGCGGTCGAGCCCGCGCCGCCCGTCCCGATCCGCCATGCCGCCGGCAAAGCGATCCCCACAGCGATCAATGAGGTTATCGCGCAAAAGGCGAGCGTGGCCGCAAGCGAACCCACGTAATAACTGCCCGCCAACACGATTCGGTAATTCGCCAGTGTCCAGCCGGCGCTCTCATCCCTAAGACTCACTAACAAAAGTTGTCCAAGGGGTGCGATGAGCATAGCCATAGTGACAAGCACTAGCATCGCTACCGCGAAGTGCCTGGTGATAGCTCTGCTGCCCATCGCACCCATCTCTGGTTCCTGTCAGCTCGTTCGGCCTACTTCGCGAGCTCAGCGGACTTGAGCGTGCTCGAAAGGTCGCCACCGCGGCTCACGATATCGGTGAACGCGCGCTTCAGCTTTGTCACCACGTCAGCCTGGTGTTGCAAATCGAGAGCAACGACCTTCTCTACCTTAGGCATGACGTTGGCCACATCCGGAGGAACCGCCCCAGCGATGGCGGGTCGGAAATACGCCCGGGCGATAATCTCCTGCGCCTCGCTCGACAGTAGCCAATCAAAGAACGCCTTGGTCTCCTCAGGCATCGGCGCGCCCTTCGCCATCGACATGCCGACGTTGACGGACACCACGCCCTCCGAGGGGATAACGACGTCGACTGGCGCACCCTTCAACTTGTCGATGAGGATGTTCCCTTCGGCGTCGATCGTGATGGGGCATTCACCAGTTGCGAGCCGCGGCGCCACGATCTCGGTACGGAACTGCTGGCCATTCTTCTGGTAATCGCGCAGCCACGTCATGCCGGGAGTAAAATCATCCTTGCTTCCGCCGAGGATGAAGTTGATGCCATACATGAAAACCGATGCTGTGCCGGACCATGTCGGATCCATCGAACAGACGAGGCCCTTGTACTCTGGCTTCAGAAGGTCAGCCCAGCCCATCGGCGCCTTCAGATTGCGCTTGGCCAGAACATCTTTATTGACGCCGATCACGATATAAGCCGAGCCTACCGCCCACCAGTAACCTGCGGGCTCCTTAAGCGCCGCCGGAATCGCGTCGAAGCCCTTCGGCTTGTAGGGAACGGTCAAACCGGCCCGCTGCGCTTCGACCGCGATATCGAGAGCCCAATAGGCACCATTGGTCTGCGGGTTTCCGGCCTCCGCCTTCATCGCAGCAAGGGCAGTGCTCGAGCCGTTCTTTAGGTCGCGCGTGAGCTTGACGAGACCCTTCTTATCGTAGCCATCGGCCAGACCTCCCCAGTCCATGTACTTGCTAGGTAGATCGTAGATAGTCAGTAACTTCTGGGCAAGCGCCGGTGTGGCCGCGTAGGCCACAGCCAGAATAGCCAGCGTGCAACTACCAAAGAACCGTGTCATGGTTCACCTTTGCTGTGAGAGTCGAAAAGAACGGCGTAGATCGGCGTCAACTACGTTGAAACCGCAAATCGTGATAAACAATCTGTCCCTTAGCGATTGTTGCCTGAACAATCGGAAAGCCCATTTCCATCCTGACCACGGCGAGGTCAGCGCGCTTGTTGGGTTCGATGCGCCCGCGGTCGACGAGCCCGAGGGCATCGGCGGCGTTGGCCGCCAGCAACGCTGCGAGCTCCGGCCAGCTCACAAGTCGTTGCCTCAGCAGAAGGCCGCCAGCAGTCAAGAGAGAGGGGAGGTGATAGTCGGAGCAGAGGGAATCGAGCGCCAGCGCTTCGAGCGCGTCGACCGCATTGAGGTTTCCGCTCGAGGACCCGCCGCGCACGACGTTGGGCGCGGCCATGCTGACCTTCAGCCCGAGCGACTTTGCCTTCTGCGCCGCATCGAGGCGGACTGGCATCTCGGCCAGCCTACAGCCGTGCGCCGCCATGATCTCGACCTTCTCCGGAGTGTGGTCGTCGTGCGAGGCGATTAGCAGCCCAAGCAGCCGGGCCCGTTCACATACCCGAGCAACATGATCCCACTTGAGATGCTGGCGCGCTCCTTTCTCGGCGAGAATTCGGTCGAACTCCTCCTCGTCCGCCGCTGTGAGCTGGCGGTTAAGCGCCTTGTAGGCTTCAGAGGTCGCAAACTGCCCTTCACCCGGCGTGTGATCCATCAACGAGACGGCTTTGACACGCGGATGTTCGAGCGCAGTAAGGGTGTAGGTCGGATCTCCGGTGATCTCGTAGCGCAGATCGACCCAATGATCGACCAGTAGATGCTCGGCCTCGGCTAGCCGAGCTATCGAGTCCATGATCTCGCTCGACAATCGCTTGGACCGACCTTTGCTCTCCTCTTCGAAATATGCAATGGCATGAAACTTGGTCGTAATGCCCCAACCTGCGGCATTCTTGTCCGATTGAATAAGCCCGAGGTCAACCGGCATCCGACGCGCCGAGGCCTTCGGACCAAGCGCGCCGATCTCGAACTCGATGTCATCACCGTGAAGGTCAATGATGCCCGGGATCACATGCCCGCGACCAGCATCGATCACCTGGGTGGCTGACCCAGAGAACCGTTCGCCAACTGCGGCGATTTTGCCGTCTGCCACACTGATGTCGCCTTCGATAACGCGATCAGGCAGCACGATGATTGCGTTCTTGACAAGAATGTCCATACCAAAGTCTCACAGTTTACCGGAACATGCATTTGATCACGTAGCTTGCAACACCTCTGAAAACGTCCCAAACGCCTTCATTCGAGCGTCATCGATGACCATAACGCGATCGGCGAGTTGCTCGGCAGCGGCCATTTGATGCAAGATTGTGACGAGCGTACCTCCACCTGTCCGAGAGCGATGCCGCTGAAGCATGCCAACGACTTGTTGCATCATCCGCGGGTCAAGCGCGCTCACTGGCTCGTCCATCAGAAGCAGGCTCGGATTCCTCACCAGCGCGCAAGCGAGGTTGAGACGTTGGCGTTCGCCGGGGCTGAATGTCGAAGGAAAAAGCGGAAACAGCTTTCGCTTGATCTCAAGCTCGTCGAGTAGTTCCTCGGCACGCGCCCGTGCTTCTGCTTCCTCGAGCCCTGCTTCGATCCCGGTGGCGGTGACCACGTCGATCGCAGGCACGCGTGGCACGACGTGGATATGCTGGGGCAGATAGCCGACGCTGCGACGACGCAGCGCGATGAGATCAACGTCCGAGAGACTTGCAAGCTCAACACGGGAGCTCTCGGGCGACGGCTGTATCACAATCGCTCCGCTGCTCGCGCGGTACGCGCCAGCGAGCAACTTGAGTAGCGTCGACTTGCCAGCCCCCGTCTTTCCCATGATAACAAGCGAGGCGCCATGCTCGAGCGCGAATGAGGTCTCATGAAGCGCATTCAGCCGCGTCCCGCCGACCAGATGCAGCGTAAACGTCTTAGAAAGTCCGCTCACCTCGATGCAGTTCGACATAGGCGCCTCACGTGGTCGACGAGTGGATGAGAAGTTGGCTGTACGGCGCCTGCGGATCCTCGATGAGCTGCTCCACAGTCCCTCGCTCGATGACCCGCCCCGCTTTGAGCACGAGGGCGCGCGTCGCAAGCAGCCGCAGGACGTTCCAATCATGCGTAACAAGGAGCGCGGCGAAGCCGTGCTCGCGCTGCGCCTTGCGAATGAGGTCGAGCGTTCGCGCTTGGACCGAAACATCAAGCCCAGTGGTCGGCTCGTCGAACAGAATCACGGACGGGCGATGTACCAAGGCCTTAGCAATCTGAACTCGCTGCTTCATTCCGGCGCTGAGCCTACCCGTCCGGACGTCCATCAGACCCTGTAACTCCATGTAATCGAGCAGATACTGCGCGCGCGCGCGCATGTCGCCGATGCAACGCTCACCCGACGCCAGCAGCCGCTCGACCACATTGCCGCCCGAAGATATGCCCATGAGCAGGCCGCGGCTGGCATCCTGGTAGACAGTAGAAATGTGGACGTTGCTGAGATGCCGCTTCTCCTGGTCGGATGCCGAGTAAATCGAATGGAGCCCCCCGCGCCAGTTTGCCAGATGGGCCGCCCCGTAGTCGGGCACTGCCGCGAGGCTGAGGAGGTCCACCAACGTGGTCTTGCCGGCGCCGCTTTCGCCGACGATTCCGACTATCTCACCAGGAAAGAGATCGAGATCGAGACCACGCAACGCCCATACCGTCCCGCAATTCGGACACGCGTTGGCGTCAATCTCGCCCCACCTCGATTCGTCAACGCACTGTTCACATCCAGGGCCGAAGCGCTTGGTCAGCTTCCGGATACTCAGAAGGGGTTTCATGCGTTCGCTTCCTGCACGAGCGCCGCCCGCTGCTTTTCACACCAATTGCTGTCGGAACAAACCCAGGCTGGACTGCCGTCGTCGCGCCAGAACTGCGTCAGAAAGCTGTGCGAGGAGCCACAGAGATGGCACGCAGCCCCCTCGAACCGCTCTACCCGGAAGGGATGATCGGTGAAGCCGAGGGGCTCGACACGCGAATGCGGTGGAATGGCGTAGATGCGCTTTTCGCGACCGGCTCCAAAGAGCACGATGCCAGAACAGTCGTGGAGCTTCGGAAGATCCCAGCGCGGCACGTGAGTCGGATCGAGCACGTAGCGCCCGTTGATTAGAACGGGATAACGACCGCCGATCATGATCTCGTGATTGTCAACAATACTCTCGTAGAGGCGTAGCCAGAGCTTCGAGTAGTCAGCCTCGGCGTGCATGCGGCGCGCGACGGCCTCGTTGGTCTCGAAGAAGCGCAGCGCATCGGGAAACGCGGATTGCAGAACGAGGATCTGGCCCAACCGGAGCCCTTCCTCGGGAATGCGGTGGCGCGACTGGATGAGCGTTGCCTCCGCGGGGTCATTTGTCGTTGCGTTACTGGTGACATCGACAATGAAACGCCGGAGGTTGACAGCATTGACTGTCTGGTCATCGCCTTCGTCGAACACTTTGACGACGTCGCTCGGCGCCGATCAGCGACAAA
>DAIMKE010000014.1:10944-17657 GCA_036721875.1 Bradyrhizobium sp.
CCGCTGCCGAAACCCCGCGCAATCGGCACCTCCTCCGAAACGTAGGGCACCTGATAGCCGGGAATACACACGGCCTTCAGTACGGCCTTGCGCACGCACGCCTTCATGAACTCGTCGAGATAGGCGTACGGCAAACTCGTTGCGGGCGTCATCACGAGCCGACCTCCTTCGAGACAACACTCCCCATCAAGCGCACCTTGGCTGAGGTCACTGTGTCGGCCCCAGATGCCGGAAGGTTCCCTGATTCTGCTGCGGCCTGCGCCTCGGCCGCAGCATTGACACGATCGAGTATGGACGTGAACAGCATATAGTGCGGTAACTTCAGGTGATCGACGAAGCCCGAGCTCTCGACGCCATCGATGTGATAGAGGACAAACTCCTGGTCGTCGGCGGGGCCTTTCGCCTGGGGCTGCGAGAGATTTGCATCGAGCACCGACATGGCGATAGCCTTGGTCTCGTTCTGCCCAAACGATGCACCATAGCCGAGCTCAAATTGCGGACCGCACTTGGTATTGTGGGAGCTGATCATACCAACGCCGGTTGCTATCGACTCGCATTCGGTGAGCAATATCTCGCCAATCGAGACCTCTTCGCCGAGTTCAGGATGGATCACGCGAACCGGAACAAAGCCGACCCGCAACTCGGCGATGGTCGGATGAACGTGCCCATAGCCTCGGAGAGAGCTGTAGGCGAGCGCGGTTAGCGCGCCCGTCTCGCCGCGTGCGAGCGCCTGCAATCGGGCGCTGCGCGCCGGGCGCGGAAAGCGCATCGGCCGCATCGTGATGTCGTGGATCGGCGCATTTTCGCTTGAGTCCGGCAACGGCGCGACGAGGCCGCATCGCCGAAGAACATCGGCAACTTTTGGCATGGCGGCCGGAAGCTGTTGCAGATCCGGATCGGCTGCCAGCTCCACGCTGCCTGCCTGCTGGTTGGATCCCGACTGCAGCGCTTCCTTCAAGAGCCGCACGGTATAATCGCGGGTGGGTCCGAGAAATTGGCCACCTGGTACCTCCTTGAACGCAGCAGATATCCGCCGGATCGCCCGCATCTCGGCGGTATCGGCTGGCAGCGTAGTACCCCAGCGCGGCAGGCAGGCGCGGAAAGCGCGCAGCAAGAACGCAGCCTCCATAAGATCCCCTTCAGCCTGCTGGATCGCAATTGCGGCGAGCCGCGGTGCATAGATCCCCGCCTCGGACATGACCTTGTAGACGGCGAAGCGAAGCCCACCTTCGATCGCCTCAGGTTGCGGGGCGGAAAGATCGTCTCGCTCGGGGTGAACAAGTCCCTTCCGGAACGCATCGATAAGGCCCTCGGCCTCGCGCATAGCGCGTTCACCACCTCTGACCACCGAATAACCCATATTACATCTCCACGATTGAAACCGTTGCGCCGCGCGGAAGGCCAACGATTGTACCGTTCTCGGCCAAAAGAACGGTATCGAAGCCCAAAGGAAACTCGGCACACGCTTCAGCGCGCGCTGTGAGCGCGCGTGGTGTGAGACCAGAGCAGGTGAAGGTCGAAGCCTCCGCGAGCCCGCCCGTCGAGACCTTAACGGTGAACATCGTATCCGGCTCAGTAGGTCCACCGACTTTGTGCTCGCCTAATTGAGGAACAAGCACGATTAGCGTTGCGCCCTCGTCCGGGAACATCGGAGTTCCACGATTGACGTTGGGTATCACGTCGCAAAGCTCCGAAGAGGTAGCGATGACGAGCGCGCTCTCCTCGATACTGCCGGCACTCCGGTCTGCTGCTTGACGCAGTATTGAGGCGTGCGCGAGCGCCGCCTCCGTCATATGCACAGCATCTGCCGCACTTGAGCATGCCCACAACACATTGAGGGGGGCTGGATTCGCCAATCGTCTCAGCTGCCCAGGAAAAGCAAACGCCTCGAGGACACAACGGAAGGCGGCCTGAACAGCCATCGGATCGTAGCTCGTGACCTCGCTAATCATGATCTTACCGGTCACGCGTGTAATCGGATGCCGAGTAGGCCTCGACGATCCCACCCTCAAACCGCACCCGGGTGCGAGCGACGGCCGCCCCCTGCTGTTCTCTCAGCTCGGAAACCACCTTCATCTCACCCACTAGGCGATCGCCTATCCGCTGGGATCTGTTGCCGTCAGCCCCACATAACGCCAGCACTGCTGCGGCGGCCACGGCATCCTGCGGATCCTCCCCGACCCGCAAGGCATAGCCGCGGATCCCTTCGACCTCGACAACAGCCTCAACAGCTGCGACTTCGCCGAGGTAGAATGTGGATCCCATTACCCCTTCGCGCAACGCCTGCATCAGGCGCACGCGGCGAGCTGGCTTAATGTGGACGATGCGATCAACCGCGACGCGCTCTTCGGCTAGAATGGCTGTGAGCGCAGACGGCCGCGCAGCCATGCACATCTCGAAGGTGCGTTTCATTCCGTTACGTTCCATTACGTTCCCCGACTCCCGACGGTCGCTTCAACTTGTCTAGACCTGTAACGGGATCAGATGTCAGGCATGTGACCGAGCTGGCCACGGTTTCTTTGGAAACGATATTGTCCAACGAAACCGACGAGGAATGAAGCTCACGAAAGATTGCTCGGGGCGGCTGCCGGTTCTCGACGCCACCGCTGTGGCCCGTTATGCCGGCAACAAGCCTGAACTGGCGGCGTGGACCAATTCGCTTCTGGCGCGGCGTACTTGAGCGGCGATTACTTTTACGGTCCATCAAACGAGGAATATCCACCGCTTATGACGTGACATTTCGCAATCGCTTATAACGGTCTGGTTGCAGGTTCGAGTCCTGCCGGGCCCACCATGAAATTAATCGCTTATGGGGTAGCGACAAGGCACAGCATCGTCCCGAGGGATTGCAACGGTGCCATCGTGCTCGCGGCCTTCAAGGGAGGAGCGCTCGCGCGCCGGCCTGGCGGCCGCTCTTGACCGCCGCTCTGCGCGACGGCGGTGCGAGTCTTGGCCGGGACGGAGGAATGGTCCGCGTTGCGACCGAACAAAGGAATATCGGAAGGTTTGCAGGCTTGCAGCAAGATCAGTCCTCCCTGCTGGTCCAAAGAGGCACGGCCTTTCCGATGATCGCGCTTATCGGCAGCACCCCGAAATATCGCCAATCGAGCGAGTCCGCCGACTGCCAATTCATGAGGAAGACTTCGCCGTCGGCGATGACGCGGCAGCCCTGCCAGATGGGCATCGGATAGCCGCGACTGTCGTGGTCGCGTGCCGCACCCATCTCGATCTGGTCCACCGTGACGGTGAGATGGTCACGGCAAACCGTCTGGCCAGGAAGCGCCAGCACGCGCCTCAGCGGGAGAACGTGCTGGGGCAGATAGCCGCCATCGGCGAGAAAGGTTGCGAGCGGTTGAGGTGCCTTGATCGCGACCAGTTCGGTGACGAACAGTCGGCTTCAGCCGATAGAGACCGATGGGCACGCTGTCCGATCGCGGTAGGGACGCTCATTGCTGAGCGCCCCCCGCACAGAACCGTACGTGCGGCTTTCCCGCATACGGCTCCCACCTCGGGTGAATGACGGCAAACTTGCCGTATGCGCTCCAGCGCCTGTGACACGCTTGTCCGGCTCGGCGTCCGGGACGTGCTTTGCTGGCCCGCATTCCCTTTGGTCCCTGCCCTTGGCTCCACCGGCTCCGCAGCGGATCGCTCCGCCTCGTTCGTCGGTTTCACAGCTACTATGACGGGGTCTGACTTCTCACACTCGTTCATCATCGGCTACGGCTCCTCGCCTTCCCGATGCGGACCTTGGGGGCATAAAGCCATCGGTCGAACGTGAGACCTCCCAGGTTCCGACGCGTTGACGCCTTCGATCACGGCAGAGCGTCAGCCCCTCGCATAGCGGGACCGCACATGTTGCCTTCGACGTTGCTTACCGTCTCGGCCTCTGCGATTTTATGGCTTTCGCGGCTCAATCGCTCACCCCACACGATCGCTGTGTACGCTTCGCAGCCGCCGTCACCGGCGACCACGCAACACTCGCTACCGGGCGCCCGCTACGGCTTACCCGCACCGGTCTTCCACCGGCTGGACCGCGCCAGCTTTCCTGGCGCACAAGCATTCCATATGAAGAATGCGGTCGGTTTCGTGCCGATCGAGGACAGCAAAGTCATCGCTGCCGCCAGCGTTGCGAAAAGCATCACTGCGCGGCCGGTCACGGCGCGATCCTCCGCCGCTTCAGCCACACCTGATGACGCGACCGCGTGTAAGCGCGCGGAGCTTCATTGACGGACAGGCGGTTGTGGACGTGGTGCCAGTAGTCGGGCGCGGCGTCGGCCGGGTCGATGCCAAGCCCCTCAACGGCGTCCACAATCTGCAGCACGCGTTCGACCTTCGGCCAGCCGGACGACCGCAACAGGATATCGCCGCCGGGCTGCACATAGGGCACAGTCGCGCGGGGCTCCCCGGGACCGACGGCGCGCAGAATGTCGATACGCGAGATGAGGGTGCCGAAGTCGTTCGAGGTCCAGCGCACGAAGGCGAAAATGCAGCCCGGCGCAAACGACAGGATGCGCCGCCGCTGGTCCAGAATCTGCTCCCGGGCATGGCGACCGAAGCGAATCCAGTTCTCGATGCGCTTCTCCAGCCACAAGAGCTCGACATGGGTGAGATCACTCATGCCGTTCCTCCTTCCGCCGAGAAGGTTGTGAGCCTCGTCCGAGGACGGTCCCGGTGCCGGGATCCGAGGTCGAGGTCTTGGCGCCGCGGTCCGCCCAGGCTTTCAGGTCCTCGAGCGCGTAGACGACGCGTCCGCCGAGCTTCCGGTAAGCGGGACCGGTACCGTAGGTGCGGTGCTTTTCCAGCGCGCGGCCGGACAGGCCGAGGAATCGGGCGGCTTCGGGGTGCGCATGTATGGCGGCGGCAAGCCCGCTTTCGGATCGGACATCCGAAAAACTCCGCAATCTCGTGGAGCGCCCGCGAGGGCTACCATCGCATTTGCTCTCGTCTATCGTGACATTGGTATGTGGACCGACCGCGAACTCGCCTACCTGGAGCCGTAGGAAGCACGGGCCGAGGCTGCCCGAGCAGAGCGTGCGCCGCCGCTGGATGGCCAACTGATCGCTGACATCATCCACTGGCACCACAAGCTCACGGCGTATGCCGGGCCCAATGCCACGATCATAAATGCGGTACAAAAGGCTGACTGGATCGATGCCACTGAGGGGCGCGTGCGCAAAGGACTGTCGCGGGCACAGATCGCGGCCGTCTCCGCCGCGATCCCGCCGCTCGGCTTTGCCGACACGCTTATGCGGCTCGCCGCCGATCTCAACCATGGACGCAAGCTCGGCGGGTTGTTGCGGGTGCTCTCCCAAGTCTACAAGTGGTGACGAACATGCAATTGAATAGCGCGATGGCGGGCAGCGCTGCGATATTTGGAGTCTCCGCGCCGCCCGCCATCGATCATGCCCTATCCTGCGGCGTTTCCTGCAAGATGGTGGGCGCATCTGTCGCCCGTTCCACAGCGAATGCCTCCTTTTCCTTTGCAGCCCAGAGCGCTCTCGCCTGTTCGCCTTGATTGCTTTTGAGCCTGTCTGCCATCCAGAGCAGCGCGCCGAAGATGATGGCGCGATCATCGCCGGTCAGGTCCACGATCCTGGCTTTGACGACAAGGCCGCCCAATTCGATAAGGTGCCGCGTGCGCTTGCGGCGCTCGACCTGCCAGGTGCGCATATCATGCCGCGCCCTTGCTGCCTGTTGACGGTGGCGCGCCGCCCGGTTGCGCCCGAGCGCCGCCAGTGTGGCGCTCAGCTGCCGGTGCAGTTCGCCGCACCCGGCTCTGAAAGAACGCAGCTCCTCGCCTGGCCCACGCCTCCCTCTTTCCAGCATCTTTGGCCTCAATCAGCACGATCAGCGCGCCTGCCAGCTCATCGACGTTGAGGCTATCTGCCCCGGTGGCGATGACCAGCTCGCCGAGCTGCTGCACCTTGCGGCTCTTGAGGTCGCGCGCCTTGTCCTGAAGCGCTTTCAGTTCCCCGTCGAAATCCCGCGGCTTGCGCATCACGTCCTCCAGCAATGTTGATGAGGGGATGATAGTTGAGCCCTGGGCATAATGCTGTAGGGTCGCCGGGACGGTTTGAGACGGTGTAATCCCGCCCGAGAATTTTTCGAGGGAGGGCGCGCTTATACGTCGTTCCGACGTGCGCTCTGCCGTGCCACTGATCTGATCGCGATGGCGATCTATCATCTTCACGTCAAGGTCATTGGCCGCAAGTCCGGCTCCAGCGCGGTGGCGTCGGCCGCCTACCGCTCGGGCTCGCGGTTGCGCGACGAGCGCCTAGACCGCAGCCATGACTTTTCCAGCAAGCGCGGCGTCGTCCATTCCGAGGTGATGCTGCCGGAGAATGCACCGGAGGCGTGGAGCGACCGCGAACGGCTCTGGAACGATATCGAGGCATTCGAAATCCGCAAGGACGCCCAGCTTGCCCGCGAAGTGGAATTCGCCCTTCCGCGCGAGATGACACAGTCACAGGGCATCGAACTCGCCCGCGACTTCGTACAAGCCGAGTTCGTCGATCAGGGCATGATCGCCGATCTCAACGTACATCGGGACATCGGTGAAGACGGCCTGCCCAAACCCCATGCGCATGTCATGCTGACGATGCGGGCGGTGGCCGAGGACGGCTTTGGCCCGAAGGTGCGGGACTGGAACCGCACGGAGATGGTCGAGCGCTGGCGCGAACGCTGGGCCGAGCTTGCCAACGAGCGGCTAGCCG
>DAIMKE010000014.1:17667-18274 GCA_036721875.1 Bradyrhizobium sp.
ACATCGACGCGCGCATCGACCATCGTAGCCTGGAAGCACAGGGCGTCGCGCTGGAGCCGCAAAGCCAGATCGGCGCGTCCGCGCTTCGCATTGAGGATCGGGGCATCGAGGGCGAGAGGATCGAGGCCGACCGCGCAGAAATGCATCGCGAGATTGCGCGCGGCAATGGCGAGAGGATCATCGCGAATCCCGATCTGGGGCTGGACGCGATCACGCGGCAGCAATCGACCTTCACGCTCCGCGACATGGCAAAGTTTGCGCACCGGCATAGCGATAGGATCGAGCAGTTCAACGAAGTTATGGGCGCGATGCGCAATGCCCCTGATCTAGTCGAACTTGGCAAGGACGTTCGCGGCGAAGATCGCTTCACAACTCGCGCCATGATCGAGGCGGAACAGCGCCTGCACCGCGCCGCCGAACTCATTGCAGGACGCGAGCGCCATGAGATGAACGACACTCACAGGCGGGCGGCGTTCGAGCATGCAGAAGTGCGCGGTCTCGTCCTTTCGGGCGAACAGGTCGACGCTCTGGCGCATGTCACGGACGGGCGCGATCTCGGTGTTGTGATCGGCCATGCCGGAACGGGAAAGAGTGCGATGCTGGGCGT